>LNZM01000142.1 GCA_002007295.1 Candidatus Epulonipiscioides saccharophilum
CGATATGACAAATTGCATATTATTAACAATCAAAGATTTGTTAGTGATTTCAGACAAATGCGGCAGTTGTTAGGTCATCTGTAAACATAGTGATAGTGGTATTTTAACAGACAGTCTGCTTTTTGTTGCAGTAATTAGAGAATTATACACGTCCTTTTTCCTCCTCTCTTACTGCACTGCTACAGTGTTTACCTTAGAGACCACAAGTCCTAAAGCAATCAAATCTGTTGGAATGGTTTCAAATCTACTCAACCACCCCTGCAAATCAAAGACTCGCTTGCATTTTAACAAGATAGCACTTTTAGACTTTAACAGTTTTTGGTGTTGTAGAAATAGATTGTTAATATTAATGATAAATAGATATACTTAATCATTTATCTTTTATTTATTTATCTTGTATATGTTTTAGTGATACAAATTATGATTTCATTTCATTTCTAAACTTTAGAAAACAGCCTCACTGGGACCTGAGCAATTAATCAACTATTTCATCAACAGGTTTTCTTTTCCCAAGCCGTTTGCAGCTTTGACCTCTCAGATCGTTAACAGCACCATGTCAGTGTACCAAGAGGCCACCAAGAACCTGCTACCAACACCCGCAAAGTCCCATTACTTGTTCAATCTGCGCGACGTCTCCCGAGTCATCCAGGGCATCTGCCTCTCACGGCCAGAGACTGCAGATGAACCATCTGTCATCAAACGCCTCTGGGTGCATGAGGTAATGTTCTGTACAGCAAAACTGTGGAAAACACCTGACAGATATTAAACTAAAGTAAAATGAAAGAGAGCTATAATAACAATAAAGAAAACTTATCCCTGTCTCAAACTTACCCTTTTTGTTGTTGATCCTCAGGTCCAGAGGGTTTACTATGATCGGCTGGTTCAGGACACCGATCGTTCTTGGCTAATAGGCCATTTACAGGTGGTGTCACAGAGCCACATGAAGGAAAACTTCCATCAGCTCTTCCAGCATCTTGACCAGGATCATGATGGAAAAGTTACTGAGGATGACCTGCGCAGCCTCATGTTCTGTGACTTTCACGACCCGAAAGGTGAAGACCGCAACTACCGTGAGGTTAACAACCTCGACCAGCTGAGGCAGGTTGTAGAGTCGCACCTGGAGGAGTACAACAACATCAGCAAGGCGCCCATGAATCTTGTGCTCTTCCGTTTTGCCATCGAACACGTGTGCCGCATTTCCCGCATCCTCAAGCAGCCTAGTGGGCACGCCCTACTGGTGGGTGTTGGTGGAAGTGGGCGTCAATCTCTCACAAGATTGGCTGCCTATATGGCAGAGGCAGAGCTTTTTCAGGTGGAAATCTCCAAGACCTATGGAACCATTGAATGGCATGATGACCTAAAGCTCATCATGAAGAAGTCTACACAGGGGGAAGCACATGGTGTTTTTCTTTTTACAGACACCCAAATCAAAATGGAGTCATTCCTTGAGGACATTGGCAACCTGCTCAACACTGGTGAGGTAAAGTGAACAGAGAGGGGGCATGGACCGATACCTCTCTGTAAGACCACCAACGCTAGCCTCCAACATATCCTGTCAGGGTCCTTGCTGACCAAGGGGTGCTACACATGGCAGTGTGACCAGGTCCTGAGGCAGAAGCCGACTGAAATATCAACCTAGAGCTGACAAACACCATCATTCATCAGACTCCATTTCACGAGGCTTATCAAGACTCCTTTCTCCAGGCGGGGAATGGAACATGAGGGTTGACCTCGGACTGCTGCCAAGACTAGTCTTCTCATCACCACAAGATGTTAAAATATTCAGAGCTGCCAGCTGAGTGCAGAGAGGCAGACTTGACCACCACCATCTATCCAGCGGAAGTAGGCAGTCAGTGCTTCATCAGCACGTCAGCAGCACAGACACTTGGAAGATGTAGGTGTAACTCAGGTGAAGCTTCAACGAAAGACCACCCAGAGAAGCAGGAAACGGCAGCTTTTGACTATGGCTTGAAAAAAAGGAGAGGGACTGGGGTCCATTAGACAAGAAGGGAAGCTGCAGGGGAGTGATAGGGAGACATATTTGTCTGGTGTTAAAAGAACCAAAACATCAGTGAGCGTCAGTATCCAGCTAATGACCCTGCAGCAGACCTTAAGGCGAAATGTCCAGCAGGCATTAACTGGCACCTGCACAGTCCAACCAATTCCATCAATTTGGTGTCTCCTTTTAAAAAAAAATTACAAATTGCTTTTTGAATTTAGCGCAAAGTAATTGACAATATCAATGCTATTAAGCCTAATAGCGCTAATACTGAAAACACGAATGTCATAAAAATTATAACATATCTCATCCATAGCACCTCCAATCTATAGAAAAAATTTTCCATAGTCGAGGTGGAAACTACCAAACCACCCGCTCATCTTTTTGGGCGGGTATTTTTTATGTACAATTAATTATTATCTGCTTATATGTATTGTAGCATATATGTATGTATAATACAAGTGTAAAATTATGGAATATATACATATATCTGGCTATTGTAGAATTGCTGATTTTTATCAAAAAAACATGCTAAACTGACTGATTCTAATCCGAACACAATAAATGAGAATGCATCCATATATATCTATAGCATTACATTCGTCTAACAAATTAACTTAAAAATCATTTTTTAGCTGAAAAAACTGTGAGTTGCAACCCAACTGTAAACAAATAGATATAGACTATGATTCGTTATTATGCTATGGTTATAAATACGAAAATATACAATATATAGAAAAAAGTCTTAGCAAGAGTAATTAAATTAGTAGGAATCATTGAAATAGAAATAGTTGAGAGAATTATTCAAGAGAAATATACGAAGCATTAGATGATAGCAATAAATTAGATGAGCGAAATAAATACATATAGAATAGAAGCTATCCTAAAGAGATCGGCTAAGTTTATAAATATATAACGTGCGGAATAACTGAAAAATATGAGATAAATATATAACATACGAAGTAGAGAAAAATAGTTTAGAGAAATAATTTAGAGAGTTAGTTTAGAGCAATAAATATAGAAGCTATCCTAAAGAGATTGGCTGAGCTTATAAATATACAACGTGCAGAATAGTTGAAAAATATAAAATATAAGAAAATCCCCTTAAGAAAAAGGGGACTTTTTTTATGCTCTAAATTTTATTCAGTAACTAAGTTATCGCCATTTGCATTGGCAACAGCAGAATCTAACATGCCCATTACGGATTCGACAGCTTCGATAGTGGTTTTGCCATCATATAGCATAGCGTGGTATAATTCGTTTGCATTTATTCCGGCTATATTTAATCTATTATTAAGAGACATCATTCCTGGCTGTTTGGTTAAAACCATAGTTTCTTCAACAGCACGCTCGTCTCTAAATAACTTATAATCTTCCATCATCCAGTCATCGGCAGCATCGTATCCTGGAGGCTCGGATGCCCAAATGTCTAGTGCAAATGCAATGTCCGCAGCTTCTTCAGGAGAAAACGTAGCTGGAATAAACCAGCCGGCGCCGGTTCCCGTTACATGATAATCTGTTGCTTTTGGCCCTTTAGGGAAGATGACCATTCCGAAATCGTCTTCCATATCTTGCAGCAACAGAAGCTTCTCCTTGTCATGAGGCATCATAGCTACTTGACCCATAATAAACATTTGCTCGTATCCACCGTCCCAATGTGTTACAGGAGCATCGTAGTCATTCCTTAAAAACTCAGTTGCCCATGTTAAGGCTTCGATATTTTCTGGCGTGTTCAATGTATTTATAAAACGGCCATTTTCATCACGGCTAACCATTTCGCCACCGTTAGAAGTCATAGCAAAATCGTATAATTTTGTGGTAGTTGTGATAGCATAAATATCGTTGATTCCGTCATTATCTGTATCTCGGCTAAGTTTCTCTGCTATTTCCTTGAAAACTTCCCAAGTCCATTCACCAGAAGCTTGAAGATCATAAGGTAAGTCTGGATCGAGACCGGCTTCTTCGAATAGCCTTTTGTTGTAGAATAAGAAGTTATCAGGAGTTTGGACAGGGAATACGCCATAAATGCTTTCGCCTCTAGTTAAAAAGTCTGTAACAGCAGGATCCCATTTCCAATGATGTGGATCTATCTCATCTAAAGTGGCCAAATCGTAAGTAAGGTCATTATTCATAGCGGTGCTTACGAAAGAAGCAGAAATATGAAATACTTCGGCAGCAGGGTCGCCGGCGATCATGGAAGTAGACATGAGTTCGAGCGTAGAGTTCCATTTACCGAGAGCTTTTTCTTCGATAGTAAAGTTATGCTTCTTCATCATTTCATGGCGATATTCCCAAAGAGCTTCTTCCTGAGCACTAGCTTTAACTTCAGGTTCAAGAACGTCCACCCAAGTAGCGATAGTAACATGAAGGCCGCCAAGGTCACGAACAACTTCAGGTTCTGAAGTCGCCTCTTCTTCGGTGGTAGGTTTAACGGTTTCTTCGGTCGCTGTCGCTACGGTCGAATTTTCTTCGACAACGGCCGGTTCATCTGCGCCACCACATGCTGTTAAAGCACTGATAGTTAAAACAGATATAAATGTATTAGCTAAAAATTTATTTAATTTCATTTTTGAACATCCTCCTATTATAAAAAATATAGTGTTTGAAAAAATTGAATTATTCGGTAATAATAATTTCGGCGTTAGGTTTTACGTTCATAGCCGGGAACTTAAGAATCTTTTTGCGAAGCTAACAAGAGTACGAGCAACCTGCTCCCCTTCCAGCGAAGCTGACTGAGGGATTCTACAAGTTGTGCTTGCTTCGTTTTATTTTTTATTTATAGTTCAAAGTCAAGTGTAGCAGCTACGCTGCAACTCTATCCGTTCGCTTCGCGTCCATCTTCCTCAAGAGGAAGGCTTAAGTGCATGTGATCCCTTAGTTATTAACGCCTAGCTCCATCCGTCACTTTAATTCTCAACGTTCAATTCTATTCGTCACTTTCGTTCTTAACCACTATATTCAGCAGATTCGTGACTACTCCATTCAGCTAAGGTCAAGTGCGTGGATGCGTTGCAACTTTCTTAAGTTCCCATGTATGGGTTTTAGGCTAGTGCGAAATAATAAATTATTCAGCAACAGTAGTTTCGCCGTTAGCTTTTGCGATAGCAGCATCGAAAATACCCATTACTCCTTCGACTGCTTCGGCCGGGGTAGCACCTTGGTGCATTAATGGTTGCGTTATGCTGTTTGTGCTTATTCCTGAAATTTGTTGCCTATTATTCAGTCTCATAATTCCTGGTTCTTTTGCTTTAACCATGGTTTCTTCCACGGCACGATCGTCTCTAAATAATTTATAGTCTTCCATCATCCAGTCATCTTCAGAGTCGTATCCAGGAGGCTCGGTCGCCCAAATATCTAATGCAAACGCAATGTCGGCGGCTTCTTCTGGTGTAAATGTGTTAGGTATAAACCATCCGGCCCCAGTACCTGTTACAGCATAATTTTCGGCGGCAGGTCCTTTAGGGAAAATAACCATTCCAAAATCGTCTTCCATGTCTTTTATCATTAATAGCTTTTCTTTGTCATGCGGCATCATCGCAATTTGGCCAGTCATAAACATTTGTTCATATCCGCCGTCCCAATGTGTCACAGGAGTATCGTAATCATGTTTGTAAAGATCGGTCACCCATGTTAAGGCTGCCATAGCTTCTGGAGTATTTAATGTATTAACAAATTTGCCGTCTTCATTTAAAGTAACAATTTGTGTTCCGTTAGAAATAATAGCGTAGTCAAATAATTTTCCATCAAAAACTAAAGCATAGACATCGTTGATTCCATCGTTATCTGTGTCTCGACTAAGTTTTGCTGCTATCTCTTCGAAAGCTTCCCAAGTCCAGTCGCCAGAAGCTTGAAGGTCATAAGGTAAATCTGGATCTAGACCAGCTTCTTCAAATAATCTTTTATTAAAGAAAACAAAGGAATTAGGTGTTTGATTTGGATATACTCCATAAGTAGCGCCATCCCTAGTTAAAAAGTCGGTGACAGCAGGGTCCCATTTCCAGTGATTTAAATCTAATTCATCTAAAGTGGATAAATCGTAGGCTAAATTGTTATTAATAACGGTATTAACAAAAGAAGCCGAAACGTGGAAAACTTCTGCTGCAGGGTCGCCGGCTATCATAGAAGTAGACATTAATTCAAGAGTAGTATTCCATTTACCGAGAGCTTTTTCTTCGATAGTAAAGTTATGCTTCTCCATCATTTCATGGCGGAACTCCCAAAGGGCCTCTTCCTGAGCGCTAGCTTTAACTTCGGGTTCAAGAACGTCTACCCAAGTAGCGATAGTAACATGTAGGCCGCCAAGGTCACGAACAACTTCAGGTTCTGGTTCTGGAGCTATCTCGTCTTTGGTCGTAGTTGTACTTGCTTCGGCCGATGTTTCTATAGTCGAAGTTTCTTCGCTTACGGTTGGCTCGTCTGCGCCACCGCATGCTGTTAAAGAACTAATGACTGAAGTAATTATAAATAAAGTAGCTAAAGTTTTACTTAATTGCATTTAATGCACCTCCTGAATTTTGGAAAAAACTAATTTAATATTCTTAATTGAATTGAATTTATTCTGTGGTGTTTAAATCATGAACTTTATTGGCTGTGACAAGAACAGCATTATATTTGCCCACGGTGTTTTCAAAAGCTTCGATTGTCGGTTAATAATTTATTCTGCAACTTTTAATCCGTGGTTTGTATTAGTTGCAGAAATAACAACGTCGTATGCGCCAACAGCATTCTCAAAAGTTTCGACTAGCGGTTAATAATTTATTCTGTAGCTTTTAATCCGTGATTTGTATTGGCTGCAGAAATAACTGCGTCGTATTCGCCAACAGCATGCTCAAAAGCTTCGACCGGCGTTTTTGAGTTACTCATAATTGCACGATATATATTTCCATCAGGCACTCCACCTGGTATTTGGAATCTATAATTCAGAATCATAACGCCCGGCTCACGAACCTTAGCCAAAGTTTCTTCGACAGCACGATCATCTCGGAAATTTTTGTATTCCTCCATCATCCAATCATCTTCAGCGTCGTATCCAGGAGGTTCATTAGTCCAAATATTTAGAGCAAACGCTATGTCCGCAGCTTCTTCTGGCGAATAAGTGGATGGAATAAACCATCCGGCCCCTGTTCCCGTCACAGTATAGTCATCTGCTTTCGGGCCTTTCGGGAATATAACCATGCCCCAGTCGTCTTCCATATCCTGTAAGGTTAAACCTCGACTTTTGCTGTGTGGCATCATAGCTACTTTTCCGGTTATAAACAATTCTTCTTGGCCACTTCCATGACTCGGTGCTAGGTCATAATCTTTCGCTAAATAATCGGCTACCCATGTGAACGCTTCTATATTTTCAGGTGTGTTTATGTTGTTTAAAAACATTCTGTTTTCATCGATCTCTACCATTTGGCCACCGTTTGATATTAAAGCATAATCGAAAATCCTAGTGTGGTTGTTTATGGCATAAGTATCGTTGATACCGTCTCCATCTAAATCTTTCGTTAGTTGGTCGGATATTTCCTCAAAGGCTGCCCAAGTCCATTCACCAGATGCTTGTAAATCATACGGCAAATCTCCATCTAATCCGGCTTCTTCAAATAATCGCTTATTAAAATATACAAATCCGTCCGGTGCTTGGTCTATAGCTATACCGTATGTGCTGCCATGCATTGTCATATAATCGATTACAGCAGAGTCCCATTTCCAGTGATCAAAGTCTAGTTCATCCAATGTTGATAGATCATAACATAAGCCGTTAACCATGGCTGTCGTTACATATTTAGAAGAGATATGGAAAATTTCCGCCGCTGGGTCGCCAGCTATAACGGAGGTGGACATTAATTCTAAAGTTGTATTCCATTTTGCAAGCGCTTTTTCTTCAAAAGTAAAATTGTGCTTCTCCATCATTTCATGGCGATATTCCCAAAGCGCCTCTTCGTAAGCACTAGACTTGACTTCCGGCTCAATAACTTCGACCCAAGTAGCTATGGTCACATTTAGGCCACCAAGGTCACGGGCTGGTTCTTCCGTAATTTCTTTTTCCGTAGTCTGTACTTGATCAGTATTTGTGGATACTACTTTTTCTTCAGTTTGTTCTACTTTTTCTTCAGCCGAACCGCATCCAACTAATGTTATTAAAGATAATGACATCAGTGTGAAAATATATTTGCTAAGTTTCATACCTATGTATGTCCTTTCTTTTACAAAAAATGTTAATTTTAAAATGAGAGCAACGCTATTTAATTAAAAATTAGGTGCAATGTCAATCTAACCTCTCAGTCACTTCGTGACAGCTTTCCTAGAAGGAGAGTCTGCTAAGCATTCAAGTTAAGGCGCTATATCAATCTGGGCTATACATTTAATGTTTCAAAATATTGATTTAGATAAGTATAATCTTTGTCCATTTCTGCTTTCGCTGATCATAGAGGTTATTCCAATTATCATAGCGGATACAAAAAAAATCCGATTCAATATTTTTTCTCTTAAATGAACTAAATACTTAATGCAAAATATAGCGTTATAGCTAATATAAGTACATTATACAAATTTAATGTATAGAAGTCAATCGATAATTATAAAATTCTTTGGATAGATTATTCTTCTATACCATAAAGACATAAAAAATATCAGTCAAACTTCATAGTTTTAATATTTGGATCAAATATGTTCCAATTTATTTGTATCCTATGTTATAATGTCAGTAGCAAAATAATAAAAGGAGAATAAAATATGAATTCAAAACCAAATTTTTTAGTTATTTGTGTTGATCAAATGCAGTCTTACTCTCTAGGGATTAATGGAAATGAGCAGATAAAAACGCCAAACTTAGATGAGCTAGGAAAAACAGGTACATCCTTTAATAGGGCGTATTGCGCAAACAGTGTGTGCATGCCTTCTCGAGCTAGTATGTTTACTGGACTTACTCCGAAGCAACATGGCCTTACTGTTAATGGTATGAAGCTTAATGAAGATTTGCCTACGATAGCTGGTGTACTACATAAAAATGGATACAGAACATATGGTGCAGGAAAATTTCATCTTCAGCCAACACGCCCATTGGTCGAAGTCGATTCTTTTGAACGCATGGATTTATGGGAAAATGGTACTTACACAAAATTACCGGCCATGTATTATGGCTTCGAAGATACTTTCTTTGTAAATGGTCATGGCTCTGGTGCCGGTGCCGAATATGCTAACTGGTTGGCCGAACGAGGTGCTAACACCGATATGTACCAAAGAGCACAAGCATGTTTTGATGCTGGTTTTAAGAATAATACTTGGAGAATGGATATTCCAGACGGCCTTCATTATAATGAAGTTATAGCAGACAAAACAATTGACTTCATGAATAATTGCGCCGATAATCATGAAAACTTTTTCGCTTGGTGCTCCTTTCCAGATCCGCACGCACCGTTTTTGTCTACTAAACCTTATTGCGATATGTATGATCCGAATACAATAAGACTGAATGCTACTTGGCAAAACACTCAGGATAGCGTCGATCATTTAATTGATCGTAGAAAGCAACTTTTAAAAGGTACCCAAAATGAAGCCGAGTTAAGAGAGATCGTAGCTCAAACCTATGGAATGATCACTCATGTGGATGCTAACGTCGGCCGGCTTGTAAATGCTTTGAAGGAAAAAAATATATTGGACAATACCGTAATAATTTTCATCGCAGATCATGGAGAATATTTAGGCTCTCATGGCTTGCTACATAAATCTGATTGGCAATATGAAGAATTAGTTAGAGTGCCGTTTATTTGGAATGTACCTAATGGCAAAGCCAATGGATTATCGCAAGATGTCGTTAGCGCTTTGGATTTAGTACCAACAATTTTGGATTATGCAAATGTCTCGGAAGAAGAATTTGCAACCCGAGGTATAAATCGAGCTACATGCACAGTGTTGCCGGGTAGAAGCTTGAAAAATTATTTGGATAATGGCGATGAACTTCAGCCTCAGCCGGCCTATATAGAATACGATGAAGATTGGTTCGCAGGCGAATTTTATCGGACAAGAACGATAGTAACCGAAAAATATAAGTTAACACACTTTATAAATGCCGGCGATGGATTAATGTTTGACTTAGAAAACGATTTAGCAGAAACAAACAATTTATTTTTCAACGAGAAATTCGATAAGATTAAAGCGGACTTAAATGAGCAATTATTATTCCATTTAATAAAAACAGATAGAAATGATGTACCAAGGCATGGTGCATTTTAAAAAAGTATGTACTATTGAACATTAAGAGGCGTATTTGAAAAGTGTGTACTGCTGAACATTAAACGGCGCATTAAAAAAATGCTGAACATTAAACGGCGCATTTGAAAAGTGTGTATTGCTGAAACATTAAAAAAGGGCAAAAAAAGAACCCAGGTTTCGGGGGATGAAACCCAGGTTGAGGGGGGATTTAGCGATGTACCTCACACTTGGTACATTAAATAGTATTGCCATAAAAATTTTTTATATACAGCTAATCCAAAATTTTTTTAAAATATTTTTTAAAGTATTTAGCATATGTAAAAAAGGTCAAATATATTATATAATTAATTTACTTATTAGCATATACAAATGTTAAAAAATTCTAATGACAAAAAATATACCTAGTATTAGGTAGTTTTATTCGCCAATTAAATATCAGTTATCTAATATAAGTTTATGAAAAATATCTAAACTTTTATAAAAACCGACTCTTTCCTCCTATATTGCTAACTTCACTGGTATAACAATTTTTTCTATTATTATACCATATTGAAATCAAAAATGTTCTATATTTCTGAATTGTTAGAATAAAGACACGAGCCTGAAATATTTCTATAGAAACAAAAAATCTTACGAAATAAAGAAGAGAGTGGTTTTACACCACCCTTTAATTTGCACTGCAAAGTTTTCTACATTTTCTTAGTTTTTAACAACAATATAGCAAACCTTTTTGACGAAGTGACTGAGAGACTAGAAACTTTATTTTTTAATAATATCCAACAAAGTGCTGTAATTATCAACGGCCTTATAAATAACTTTGTTATCACTGATAGTTTTAAAATGCTGAGTTGCGCAGTGAATTTTAGATTTTTCTATTTCTCTAAGTTCTAAAGAGGATAAAGATCCTTTCGTTTCGGCTACAAAATAAATATGTTTAACATCACCATCAATAAATGAAATGGCCCAATCCGGATTATATTTGCCTACCGGTGTTGAGATGAAAAAGCTGGATGGTAATTTTACGTAGACAGCTACATTTTTGTCCACATCTAAATTGGTAGCAAATTCTTTTTCAATGTTCGAATCATACAATAAATGGTCGTATAAATGTTTTGTTGTCCTTATTGTGTTGACATTTAATCGGCCTTTTAGTGATACGTCCGTAAATATATCCGTGCTGTAGGTCTGCGATGTTACGTTATAAGTGATATGCTCTATCATTGAAGTGGCCTTTTGCTCGTTTATTAAATTCCCGCATTTTATTATAAACTCTTCCGGATTACTCTTGAACTGATTAAAGATTTCTGGCTGGATACCTTTTAATATTTTGATTATTGTCGTTCGAGTTAGGCCAGTAATATCCACTAATTTGCCGATGAGATCAAACTTTATATGCTGATTTATTTGATTGTGATCCAAATGAATTTCAGAAGATATTTTGTTAAAAGATGAGGCATGCTTGAAATTAGAATTAATGGATTTCATTTCCCCAATTTCAACTTTAAAATATACTGAGGATACATTTAAATGATTATTCAAAGTCTCTATAGCTTGGTGGATTAGCTCATCAGTATCAAAGTCAACGATATAGATGGACTTTTTGTTTATTAGGTTCCACAAATTTTTAAATTCTGTCATAGCTAAGTTATTTTTATCAACCTTGATGGTTACGTTTGTACTGCTAGCATTTTCGGGCTTAATGATTTCTGGATTATAAACGCTATCTAGTATAGTAATTATGCTGTTAGCATAATATTTTAATTGATCGTTTAGTTCTAAAGTACCAGTTGTTTTGTCGTTATAATATTTAAGAGTTAAATTTCCTTTATTATCAATATATTGATTCATTAACAATCTAGTATAGATAGAATGGGCAAAGTCGGAATCTACGGTAAGTTGATATCCACTATGATTTGAGATTAATTTTCCATCGAAAAGATTTGGATCAACTTTTGTAGGACGATCCGTAATAGTTTCAGCAATTTCTTGCTGAAGACTAGTAGCAAAAGATTCATAACTTTCGCTAGCGATGATAGTTAGGACATTTACATTATGGATTTCGTCGTATCCTAATTTGTTTGTATCCATGCGTTCGCCGTCCTGATTTACGCAAATGCGTAGGCCTCGGCCGACTTCCTGACGTTTTCGCATATCACTTCCGCTATGCTTTAATGTACATATTTGGAAGACATTCGGATTGTCCCAACCTTCTTTTAGAGCAGAGTGTGAGAAAATAAATCTTACTGGGGATTTACTCGGATTTCTATCTAACAATAATTCTTTATTTTTCATTATTAAGTCGTACGCATCTACGTCGGATGAAGATGTTTCTCCTCTTTTTAATATGCTATTGGTCATTTTACCTTTTTTATCTATTGAAAAATATCCGGAATGAGTTTCTTTAGCAGTAATTAAATTTAAGTATTCGAGATAATTGTCTTCGGTTCCTTTTAGCTCATCCTTTATTCCTTCGACTATATTTAGGTATTCCTCTTCAAATATGTTTGCGTAGTTTCCGTTAAAGGACACACCATATTTATCGTATTTCTTGTAGTTGGCAACTTCATCTATAAAGAAAAGGGATAATACTTTAATTTCTTTGTTAAACAAAATTCTTTCTCGCTCGATATGTGAAACAATGGTCTCTCTTATTTGGATTCGTCTTATTTGTTCTTCGCTTACTTGTCCGATAATGTCTCCGACATGCATGATAGTACCGTTTACAAATTCGATTGAATTGTTGCGACCATCTATCCTTTTGATTATAAAGTTATTTTGATATTCTTCCAACTCTCCGGATTTCTCATATAAATTGTAGCCGACACCAACTTTTCGACTTGCTTTTTTTATGCCATATCGTCCTTTTATATCGAATTCTATTCTAGCTAAAGGGTCGGCTTGAGATAAGTTGATATGCTCTAAATATACATATCCATTTGTGGAGCGACTACCAGATTCGTTTATTCCTTTAACGACTATTTTTTTAACCAATTTCTGATTGTAAGCATCCATTGCGTCTAGTCGATAGACCATGTTATAAATGCTATTGCTTTTGTGTGTAGCAGAATAACGAAGGGTCATGAGCGGGTTAAAATCTTTTAATCTTTCCTTAGTTTTTGTACCTTCAACGGATTGTGGTTCATCGATAACGATAATCGGATTAGTTTGGGCGATTATGTCTATGGGCCGACGAGAGCGGAAACGATCTAATTCCATGTAGATTCGTCGAGCGTCTTTACCAGTGGCGTTGAAAGCCTGAGAGTTGATAATCATAACGTGGATAGCATTTGTCGATGCGAAATTATATATTTCGGTTAAATTGGACGAGCTATATATAAAGAATCGGATTTTTTGATTATACTCCTCCGCAAAATGATCGGTAGTCACTTGAAAGGATTTATAAATACCTTCTCGAATAGCCACGCTAGGGACAACAACAATAAATTTACTCCATCCGTAATGCTTATTTAATTCATACATAGTTTTGATATAAGTATAAGTTTTGCCGATGCCGGTTTCCATTTCTATAGTAAGATTAAATTTACCTTCGAGAGAATCAGAGGGGCGAATGCCATTTTTTAGTTGCACTCTATGTAAATTATTAAGAATAATCTGATCGGACAATTCTGGAACAATAGGTTGATTGCACCAACCAGAAAAATCTAGAGAATTAGTTAGTTTTGTTTGATGAGAATATTCATCAAAATCGTTAGATAACATGTAACTTGGAATTAATTTAGGCTGCCCTTTAAAGACGTTTACAACAGCATTGCTTGCTTCAGCTTGAAAAGATTGGTTTTTAAATTTTAGTTTCATAATTTTTCTCCTCTGATAAAGACTGTTTATTATAAGACTTTTATTCTAGTATTGGGTAAAAGAAATTTAAATATTTCGTCTAAGTTTATTTTAGATGGACGATCTACAAAGGAACTGTATCTAAAAATAGCCTTTAAAGGTTTATACTGAGTAATTTTTAGTTGCATAATTTTTCTCCTCTGATAAAGACTGTTTATTATAAGACTTTTATTCTAGTATTGGGTGAAAGAAATTTAAATATTTCGTCTAAATTTATTTTGGATGGACTATCTACAAATGAACTATCTCTAAAAACGGCCTTTAAAGGTTTATACTGAGCAATAGCTCGGATAACATCTTCATGGATATTTTGGTCGAAACAGGCTATAAGATCCACTTCATTATTATAAGTACTGCTATTATATATATGGACATTGATACCCTGAATTTCTTTTAAATGGTAAGAGAGATCTAAAGGAAGACTCCATTCGAGGACACAATTAAATAATAAATCCAAAGCGGTACGATCTTCCTTGATGTTAGTTGCTAGCTGATCTAACATATTCTGATCGTATTGATACGGCGAATAATAAACATCTTTCATGTTAGTAGAATCAGTTTTAAAGACACGAAAACCGCCATCGAATTGAGAATCTGGGTTGTCCAACATGATTTTGTGAGTAGCTCGCCGGATGCGTTCTTTACCGATTTCGCAAATATTTTTGTAGCCTGCTTTATAGGCTTCCGTTTTTTCTGTACAGATCTCTGGAATTTGGACCATGATAAATTTGCGATTTCCTCCGTCCTCTGCATTGAGTTGCATAACAGCATGGGCTGTGGTCGCTGATCCGGAAAAAAAGTCTAAGATGATATCATTATCTTCTAAGTTTGCTAATTGAATTATATGCTTAATTAGGTCGACCGGCTTTGGATAATCAAATATTTTACCATCAAAAATATTTTTTATGAGCTTAGCGCCGGTTGCAATACCGATATCTTCTATTAAAGTAGAGTAAAGCTTAGTATTCTGCTGATGTTCTACAGGCTCATATATTTTTTCGTAAGCGACCCATTTATCATATTTTTTAATAAACTCAATTTTCTCATCTTGAATTGCTTGAAGCATAGTCTCTTTACTCCATCGCCAGCGACCTTCTTCTAGATCGTTTAACATAGGAAAATTATCGTTTCCGTCTGGGTCAGAGATAGCATAAAATAGATTTGGCCTATCACTTCTTTTACTGTTTTCGCCCCATTTTCTAAGTAACTGCCGTTTATACTTTTTGCCAACCTTTTTGTCTACGAATGGAAATGTTTCGCCTGTTTTTAACTGCTTACCGGATATAAAATGTTGTGAGTTCTTAGCATAGCATAATACGTATTCATGGATAATAGCATAATATTTGCTGTCCTGTCGCCCACCACTACCCTTTCTTATAAATTCAGCAACAAAGTTGTCTTCTCCAAAAATCTCGTTGCACATCTTTTTTAGGTTTTCTAGTTCATTGTCGTCTATACTGATAAATATTACCCCATCATCAGTTAGCAGATTCTTGGCTACGCTTAGCCGAGCATACATCATGCTGCACCAGTATGAGTGAAAGCGTCCGTTCGTATCAGTGTTTTTAAATAGACGATTGCCATCCTCGTACAATTCAATGTCTTCTTCGTACTCTTCTCTGGATTTTTTAAAATCATCCGTATATACGAAACTATCTTTACCCGTATTATACGGCGGATCAATATATATCATTTTTATTTTGTTAAGATAACTTTCTTGCAATAATTTTAAAACTTCTAGGTTATCGCCTTCTATATACAAATTTTTGGTTACGTCCCAATTTAAACTATCCTCCTTGCATGGTCTAAGAGTTTTGCGGATGGGTTTATTAGCGTCAATGATAGATTGTTTTTTGCCAACCCAACTAAACTCGTAAACCTCATTGCCGGCCAGTAAATCTTCACTGAGTAGTTGTTTTAATAATTCAAAATTAATACCTTTTTTGTATACTAGCTTATCCTCATAACTGCGTTTTTTATCAATAATTTCTGTTATACAACTGGGAAATAATTGTGCTATCTTTTCAATATTTTTATCTGTTAAATTTGGTGTTTCCATATTCATCTTTTCCATTGATTTGCCTCCTGTAATTAAACTTAATATTTATACAGACCAAAATAATATGGCTTCTTTATTAATATTATGCTATCGTTTTACAAAATATTTATTTGTATTCAAAAATATTTATAATTCGAGTTATTTAAGTGTAGAATATATTTATAAATATTGAATTTAGTATAAGCTGAAAAAAGAGTATACTTAGAAAAAAATTGTATTGATTTTGAAAGAAAAGATTGATATTTTAAATAATGTTTGATAGTATATACATATGAAATTAATTATTTAAGGGGGTAATTATGAAAAATAGAAATAAATTTTTAACATTATTATTATCCGGAATAATCGGCTATTTGAGTATAGCACCGATGGCTACGCATGCCTTAACCATGAATTTACCACCAGAGGTAGAAGTGAACCTAGCGGATTTTTCTACGTTAAGTAGCCTAGCAGATAAGTATCCAACATCTTATTATCATCTGGTAAATAATGATGAAAAAAGAATCCAACGTGTGGAGTTCTTAAAAGGGCCGATTAAAGTGGACGGAGAATTAACCATAGATTTACCGACAGATATAGTAAAAGCGTTGAGATTTTTTGACGATATAAGAATGTCCGGTATAGGATCTGCAGATACAAAAATTACGATAGTAAATCCAAAAGGTGAAACAATGGGTTGGAAAGGCGGATCTTACGGAAGCGGAACAGGAACAACAAGATATTTAAAAACTAATAACTTAGCAAATACAACAATCGGACTAGACAATCCACTTTTAGTTGTAGATGAATCTGGAGAACCGATATACGAAGGATACAAAATGGTTATAGAAGGCCAAGCAGAATTAAACAATATGGTTTTATTTGCAGAGCAAGGTGTTATAAATAGCTATGATATATCGGCCTGGACTATAATGGGTGAAGATAAACCTATTTTGGACGTAACAGTTGATGTTGACTTAACCAAAAATTTAAATATCGAAGGCGAAATAAAATTAAACGAAGATAAATTTAAAAGACTACATATAGGAAGTGGCCCAATTCCAAGTTTTTCAATGACAGGTGACACAAGCACAATAGATTTGTCAAATAGCATTCCAATGTCTAAGTACGGATTTTATCCTGGGCGTGGAACAATAAGATTTGGCCCTCATTTAGAAGATGTACCAAATGGTCAGCCTAAGAAGTTAACAGCTGATCCGGAACGAGAGGGTTATACAGACTATGCTTATTTAGAGAGAGAAACTGTGTTTAACCAAGATGTTCTAGATCGAACAAATAGGTTATTTCCATTTACAGGTGACGATTACGTTATGACTTTCAATGACTGGCCGTCATGGATGTTAAACGATCCAAAGGTAGATCTACACGATGGAACACCGGCCGTAAGACATTTCGACGCAGCAGCGGAATTAGCGGCCGAGACCATGAGATTATTAGATCAAAAATATGCTGGCGACGAGCCAAAATACGTAGAAGTTAAAAACGAATCATCCTTGACTAATGAGTGGGAATATCATAAGACTGAGCCGGATAAAGCCTGGGACTATTTAGCTGATTTTCATAATAAAGTGGCGGACGCTATTAAAGAGTTAAATCCTGAAACATTAGTTGGTGGACCGTCTACCGCAAGCATGGGAATAGAATCCCATGATTTTGAAAAAGCAAGAACATTAATGAAATTTATGGATGATACAAAAGGACATCTAGACTATTACTCACACCATTTTTATGAAGCAGAGACTGTTATTTTAAATGATACGGGAGACAATAATCCTGGATATTCAGATGGAAGATTAGAAGCAATATTTAGTTTGTTTGAAAATCATATGTATTTAACAGACAATGAACAACCAATTGTTATCACCGAGCAAGGAACTTTATACGAAGGTCCAACGGATCGAGATTATTGGATTAAATTAAAAAATTACAATGCCTACATGATGACATTTATGAATATGACAGACACAGTTGAAATGATGGTTCCATATTTATACGGAGTAAAAAATTGGCTACCAAATTCTAAGGACACATTATATTTATACGCAAATCCGAGTACAACGTTAAAGAATCCAACGCCGATGATGAATTACTTAGATTTATGGAGTGAATATGCAGGCGCATTTGTTCCGGTTGAATCGAATCAGCATAGAGTAGATACGCATGCTGTATTGCAAGGAAATAAACTTTATATAGCTGTAACTAATATGAATCCAAACATGGTTAATGTAAACTTAGATCTTGCTATGGGCGATGCTAAAATCCTAGATGTGACTCGTAAGCATACTTATTTAGAATTGGGCGAATTAGTTCATGAAGAAGTACCGGTGGAAGATATAAATAATGTTCACATGCGAGTAGAAGAAACTAGCATTTTTGAAATAACCTTGGATAAAGTGCCTGAGTTTAAGGAAAGTGTTTATCGTAAAACTTATTACGGAGACAAAACTTTAATGCCAACAACTCAAAGTCCGATAACTTTTGGCCTTGCTTGTGATACTGAGAACTTAACGGCGGCTAAATTAAGAATAAATATAGCAAACGATAAATCCGGTTTCAAAGAAGATATGCTAGTAAATGTAAATGGCTACAAAACTTTAGTAGATCTTGGTCATACAGATCAGCCAGGAAGACTTTATACTTATGTAGATGTTGAAGTGCCGATTGAGTATATTGACGATCAGAATGAGATTACAATTAGTTTGCCGTCCGATCACGGCTATATAGCAAATATCGAGATGACAAACAACTTTAAAGCATCCGCACCTGTTTCGGCCGATACGTTAGATTTATCTATTGATGCAGCCGTGGCCATGTGGACTAGAGATAGAATAAGTAAAATTCCAACCAGTGGGGTTGATAAAGAAGCGTATGATGGGTTGCAACTCGCCATAGAATATGCTAATGAAGTATGTGATTTTTCTCTAGTAACTGAAATAGAAATTGAAAAGGCCAAAGAAGCCTTAGCTAGAATGGTCGAGTTGGCAGAAAGAACGTTAATCAAATAGCCTTGCAATTTCCCTTTAGTTTATTTCTCTACAGTGTGCTCTTCAGTTTACTTTCGAAACATTGCATAGAAGCAGTGCAGAGGAAGGTGGCAGCGTTACTCCACCTTTCCTAAAAGAGAAGGACTATACGGATAGAGCAAAAGAGCGAAGCTGACTGAGAGGTTAGTTAATAACAATATTAGGATTGTAGTTGGATAATAATTTTTTTTAAGTCTTATTGTTAATTTAAGTCGGTACTGACCTAATAGCAATAAGACTTTTTTATTGTCTATTTTCGAAAAATATGATATGCTAAGCAAAATTTAATATAAAAGAGGATTACAAATATGAATATTGTACTTTTAGAGCCAGAAATACCTCACAACACTGGTGCTATAGCAAGAACATGTGCGGCCACAGGATCTACGCTACACTTAATAGAACCGTTAGGATTTCAATTAGATGAGAAACATGTAAGGCGTGCGGGCCTAGATTATTGGGATAAGTTGGCCATAAAGAGGTATTGCGACTTTCAGAGTTTTTTAGAAGAAAATAATTTTCCGAAAATATACATGGCAACAACTAAATCGAAGCAAAAGTATTCGGACATAGAATATCCGGCCGACGCATATATAATGTTCGGAAAAGAAAGTGCCGGCATACCCGAAGAAATTTTGTTAGACTATAAAGAGACAGCGATAAGGATACCCATGTTAGATAAAATAAGATCATTGAATTTAGCCAACAGTGTTTCTATAGTGTTGTATGAGGCTATGAGACAGAACGATTTTTTAGATTTGGAAACTACTGGACAACTTCATAACTATTATTGGTAATAATTTCATGATACTTTTTAATAAAAAATGAATAATTTTTGAAATAAAATCCATAATGAAAATTGAGGGTCTACTTCGAAAATTTATATAAATTTTAGGAGACAATTTTATCATGAAAAAATTTTTTTGTATAATGTTATTAACTACGAGCATAAACATACCATCATTCGGAATTAATATTTTTCCTGATGTATTAGGATTTAGTGGCAATATTACAGCTACAAACGTTAACGTAAGAACGAATCCCAATATACATTCGGATATATTAAATACAATATCTTTGAGTGATGTTAAAATTTTAGGTCATAATGATGGCTGGTATCAAATAGATTTTGAGGACGAATCAGCCTGGATAAGTTCGACTTATGTGAATACGGAATATGAGGAGTGCATACCGGATGCATACACAAAAGGCGAAAAGATTATAAATTATGGCTTAAATTTTGTTGGTACTCCATACGTTTGGGGCGGCAATAGTCTAACCAAAGGAGTAGATTGTTCAGGATTTACTAAAGAGGTCTATAATGCGTTCGATATAAAAATTAGTCGTGTTTCTTATCAGCAAGCAAACGATGGAGATCACATAGAAAAGGATGAATTAGAGACCGGTGACCTAGTATTTTTTGATACAGATGGAGTTAACAATGGGCACATATCTCACGTAGGTATATATATGAAAGAAGATAAATTTATTCATTCGGACGGAACCAAAGGAGTGATGATTAGCAGTCTAGATAGTCCATATTATAAACAAAATTATGTAAAAAGCGTACGAGTAATTCAATAAAAAAAAATACCCCTTGCAAAATTAGAATTGTTTGGTAATATACTAGGTATTAACATTTTTAATTTTGGAGGAACTTATGAATTTTAGTTATTATATGCCAACAAAGATATTTTTCGGACCGGATTCATTAGATAATTTAGCAACAATAAAATTGCCACAGGGCAAAGCCTTAATAGTTACGGGCGGTACATCGACTACAAAACTTGGATACGTAAAAAGAGTACAGGATTTATTAGCCCAAGCAGACCGAGAGTCTATTGTTTATGATAAGGTACAGCCGAATCCAACCGTTGAGTCAGTAAGAGAAGCATCAAAACTAGCCAGGGATAATAATTGTTCTTTCATAGTAGGTTTAGGCGGCGGTTCATCGCTAGACGCTGCCAAAGCAATAGCAATTATGTGTACCAATGATGGTGATTTATGGGATTACATTGGAAGCGGAACCGGTCTTGGAAATCCTATTGAAAATATGCCATTACCTATGATAGCTATAACTACGACCGCAGGTACGGGGACAGAAGCAGACCCATGGATGGTTATTACTAATGATAAAGAAAAAATTGGATTTGGAGATTTTGACAAAACTTTTCCGTTATATTCTATAGTGGACCCTAAATTAATGCTTTCCATCCCTCCACATCTAACAGCATATCAAGGCTTCGATGCTTTATTTCATTCCTTGGAAGGTTACATCGCTAATACAGCTACTTTAATAAGTGATTTATTTGCCATTGAATCAATCCGTTTAATAGGTAAGTATCTTCCTATAGCTGTGAAGAATCCACAGGATATAGAAGCCAGAGGTTACGTTGCTTTAGCAAACACTTATGCTGGATTTGTAGAAAGTTTATCTTCTTGTACTTCTGAACACTCTATAGAACATGCTTTATCTGGATTCCATCATGATTTACCTCATGGCGCTGGATTAATCATGATATCACAAGCTTATTTTAAATTCTTTGAGAAGATTGTTCCAGATAGGATGAAAACCATGGCTAATGCACTTAGTGGTCAAGATGATATCGTTCTAGCATTAAAAGAGTTGCAAGAAGTTTGTGGTGTAGGTGATTTAAAAATGAGTGATTTCGAAATTAAAAAAGAATTGTTCCCGGAATATGCAAAGCACGCACAAGACGATATGCCAGGCCTTTTCGCTACTGATAGATGTCAATTAACAACAGAAGATGTAATAGCAATATTAGAGCAGTCTTTTAGATAGTGGTCAGTTTAGGATACCTTTTTGTGGTATCCTTTTTTTGTTTTCAAATCTTTTTATGTCAAGTTTTTAGATTATTTCAGCAAAGGATAAACCTTTCGCATATTTTTGTACTATTTTTTTATATTATTTCAGGAAAGGATAAACTTTTATGCGTAAAATTATAAAATGGACGTTTGCACTATGTTTGTTAAGCTTAATGCCTCTTAATGCTATGGAAAATATTAATACTACGACGGAAAGAACTATCAATGCTACAGAAAAGACTATTAATTCTACCGAAAAGATAACGGGAGAAACGCAGTCAGAAATTAAAGTAGCGAATGTAATTATTAAAAAGGTATATAATCAGCCCAAAAAGCTGTTGACAGTAGATACATTAACAAATAATCAGTTAACTTTTGACATAGTAAAAGATACTCAAATATTTTCTAGAATTTTATATGAGCCTTGTGCTTTTATCAATTTAAAAAAGGATATGGTTCTTATAGTGGAATATGAATTAAAAGAAGATTTATTGATAGCAAAGAACATAGAAATACTGAAAGGATTAAATTCTTTAATAGAAGGTTTGGCCATAGGCATAGTTAAAGAAATTAATTTAAAGCAAGGATATATACTGCTAAGCAATGCTACAATTGATGGAAAGGAATTTAATGAGTTACTAGTTTACATCGATCAGTTTACAAAAATCCGGACTAGTAAGGATAGCAGTTTATTAAATAAGAACATACTTAAAGCAGGTCAAGAACTGAGAATTATTACCAGCGGATTATTAACTAATTCGATGCCACCGGAAACGGTTGGATTAGAAGTTATTTTAATTTTGTTGCAGTAATTTACATTTTTATAAAAAGAGGAGAAACATACTTAAAATAGGTCAGAAACTGAAAACTATTATCAGTGAGTTATTCACTAATTCAATGCTATCTGAAACAGTTGGATTACGAAATTATTTTAATTTCGTTGCAGTAATTTACATTTTGGCAAAAAGGTGTATAATAAAATGAAGAAATATTTTTTTTTGAAAGGAGATTGTGGTGGACAACTTTATTATTAGGATAGACAATCTGTCTAAAACATTTGCGGATGGCGTACAGGTACTAAATAATGTAAGAATAAACATAAAAAGAAATGAATTTGTAACTTTATTAGGTCCTAGTGGGTGTGGTAAAACAACTTTATTAAGAATTTTAGGTGGATTTGAAGAACAAACGGAGGGTGATGTTTATTTTGAAGATAGTTTATTAAAAGGCATTCCTCCGTATAAGAGGAGACTGAATACAGTTTTTCAAAAATACGCTTTATTTCCCCATATGAATGTAGAAGAAAACATAGCTTTTGGATTAACGATTAAAAAGGTAGACAAACAAGTAATTGTAGCAAGAATAATAAAAATGCTTAACTTAGTTAATTTACAAGGTTTTGAAAAGCGTAAGGTACAGTCCTTAAGTGGTGGGCAGCAACAACGTGTTGCTATAGCCAGAGCATTAATAAATGAACCGGAAGTTCTGCTCTTAGATGAACCTTTGGGTGCACTAGATTTAAAATTGAGAAAAAATATGCAAATAGAGCTAAAAAAAATTCAAAAAAAATTAGGTATAACATTTATATTTGTAACTCATGATCAAGAGGAAGCCCTAACTATGTCAGATAGAATAGTAGTCTTGAAAAACGGACAGATTCAGCAAATTGGTACGCCCATAGATATATACAACGAACCTAACAATGCTTTTGTAGCTAATTTTATAGGTGAGAGCAACATAATAGATGGAATAATGCTAAAAGACTGTCTAGTAGAAATAGATTTTATTGAATTTGAATGTGTAGATTCCGGATTTACCGAACATGAAAGGGTAGATGTTGTCATTAGGCCGGAGGATTTACAAATATTTACTAATCAGGACGGAAGAATTAAAGGCAAAGTAACAAGAGTAACTTTTAGAGGTGTACATTATGAGATAGAGGTTATGACTCAATATCGGACATATATAGTTCACTCAACGAAATTATTAAACGTATTTGAGAATGTAAGTTTGGATCTCGAGCCACAAGACATTCATATTATGCACAAGGAGGGGCCAGATGAGTAGGTATATAATTTACCCAACCAAATTTATTAAATGCATCAGAAAAGGTAAGGTTGGATTTAGAGCTACAAGACATTCATATTATGCACAAGGAGGAGCCAGATGAGTAAGAGAAAATATCTAATAACTCCGTATGCATTATGGAGCATAATTTTTGTAATCGTTCCTTTATTTTTATTAATAATTTATAGTTTTACAACAACCAAAGACGGAAAAACAGTACTTAGTTTAGAAAGCTACATGAAATTTTTTGATCCATTATATGTAGAAGTTCTTTTAAGATCATTTAGGTTAGCTTTTATCACTACAATAGTATGCTTAGTCACAGCGTATCCGTTGGCGATGATACTGAGTTCTAAAGAGTTTTCAAATAAAACAATAATACTTATTTTAATCATTTTACCTATGTGGATGAACTCATTGATGAGAACTTATGCCTGGATGATTCTTTTAGAAAACAAAGGAATTATCAATAATATATTGAGTTTTTTTGGATTGCCAACCAAACAATTTTTATACGATGAGGGTGCAATCATTTTTGGCATGATCTACAACTTTTTTCCGTTTATGGTTTTGCCGATATATAATTCGATATCTAAAATAGACATAAGCTTAATCGAAGCATCCCATGATTTAGGTGCAAATAAATTCACTACATTTAGAAAAGTTATATTTCCACTTTCACTACCTGGAGTTATTACTGGGCTTATAATGGTCTTTATGCCATCCTTAACAACCTTTATGATAACAAGGCTTTTAGGTGGGGGACAAGTAATTTTAATAGGTAATATGATAGAAGAGCAATTTACTAGAACGAATAATTGGGGCTTTGGTTCAGCATTATCTATGATATTGATGGCTATAATTTTAATGTCAATTATATTCTTCTCTAAAAATGAATCTTTGGACAGCGGAGGACTTATATAATGAATAAAATTAAAAAGATTTATTTATGGATTATTATGATCATTTTGTATTCACCAATTTTGGTACTAATAGTTTTTTCGTTCAATTCATCCAAAAGTACAAGTTGGCAAGAATTTACTTTTAAATGGTATATTCAATTATTCGAAAATCCAAGCATTCAATCGGCTTTTAGCTACACCTTGATTGTAGGATTCGTTTCTGCTATAATATCAACTATCATCGGGCTTATGGCAGCATTAACGATAATCAAATTACGAGGCATAAAAAGAAGGTTGATAATGGCCTTAACCTACATACCACTACTTAGTCCAGATATAGTTATAGGGATTTCATTAATGATGTTGTACTCTACCTTAAATATACCGTTTGGTCTGATAACTTTAATTCTATCGCACATTACTTTTAATACACCGTATGTTATATTGTCCATTATGCCAAGACTTATGCAGTTAAATCCGAATGTTTATGAGGCCGCATTGGACTTAGGGGCTACGCCTGTATATGCATTTAAGAAGATAATTTTGCCGGATATTTTACCTGGTGTTTTAACGGGAGCATTCATAGCCTTTACTTTGTCTATAGATGATTTTGTTGTAAGCTTTTTTAATACAGCGTCTGGAGTAAATACTCTTTCTATTCAAATTTATTCTATGGCCCGAAGAGGGGTTAGTCCAGAAATCAACGCAATTTCTACATTAATATTTTTAACGATAGTCACTATATTAACAGTTACTAATATTAGGGCTAGTCGAAAAGCAAAATTAGAAGGATATTTTTACTAAAATAAATCTATCAATTAAAAGGAGGATGTATAGTTGAAAAAAACATGGAAGATCATACTAACTATGAGTGTAGTATCAACATTGGTAGGTTGCAGCGGGTCTAGTTCAGAAGTGGTAAAAGTTTATAACTGGGGCGATTACATCGATGAAAACACTAATAGGATGTTTGAAGAAGAAACGGGTATAAAAGTAATCTACGAGGTATTTCCAACCAACGAAGAAATGTACGCAAAAGTGGCACATGGAAATGCAGCCTATGATATTTTGATACCATCTGATTATATGATAGAAAAGATGATCAACGAAGAGCGGTTATCAAAAATAGATGTAACGCAAATAAGTAATTATATATTCATAGATGACGAATTTAAAAATTTAGTATATGATCCGAATAACGAGTATTCTGTAGCATATTCATGGGGCACAATGGGAATAGTATATAACTCGAGCCTGATAAGCGATCAAATAGACGAGTGGGCGGACATGTGGGATCCGAAATATGAGAATCAAATATTTATGTATGACAGCGAAAGAGATTCTATAATGGTAGCCTTAAAGAAATTAGGATATTCGATGAATACAAGAGATGAAAAAGAGTTAGCATTGGCCAAAAAAGAATTGATAGAACAAAAGAAGTTAATATTAGCATATGTTGGAGATGAAGGAAAAGGAAAAATGATAAATGGTGAAGCAGCTATGATGTTGGCCTGGGCTGGTGATGCCGAAGTGATGATGGCTGAAAACCCAGATCTTAAATACATACTACCGAAAGAAGGAACAAATTACTTTGTCGATGCCATGGTTATTCCGAAAAATTGCGAAAATTACGATAATGCCATAAAATATATTGATTTTATGTGCAGGCCAGAAATAGCTGCTCAGAATATGGCGTACATAGGCTATTCTACCCCTAGTTCTGCGGCCAGAGAACTCTTGCCAAAAGAGATGAAAAATAGCGACGTAGCATATCCCGATTTAACTGGTGTCAGCTTAGAGATGTTTAACGATCCATCGGATATTGTAGAGACTTATTCTAGAATATGGACCGAGGTTAAAGCTGCTAGCAAATAAAATAGTACATTATATATGTATATAATTGTAAAATAAAGTACAAACTATTTTATGGTGGCAATAAAAAGTAAAAAGTTTTAACTGGAGGTTATTACGAATGAATAACGAATATCGTGTGGATCAGGATGACACAAACGATTCCACAGACATGATGCCTCATCTTAGTCAAACTTTTGATAAAAATCCAAGTGCCTGGACTTCATTTATCCTAGGAATTGTGGCAAGTATAGCCTGGTTAGTACCAATAGCCGGTATACCGATCACAATAGTAGGTACAGTATTTGGAGCATTAAGTCAAAAGAATTCTAAAGAGCGTGGAGTAGGTATAGCCGGACTAGTTATAAATATTGTTTTTATGATATTTAGCGCTATACAGTCCGTCATCTTAGCAATATTTTATATTAATAAGAAAAAACGAAGCATACTTGATAATTAAGCAAAAAAAAATGCACAGCACACTATATGTGGGCTACAGTAAATATTGGAATTAAATATACTTTTGGAAGATAAGTTACTGTATACAGGTTTGGGGTAATGAAGCATTCAATCTGCACAAACATGTGGAAATGCTAAAATTAATTAGTAGGGAATATAATTAAAAGAGATCAGAATGCACAAAGTTGAATTGTGGAGCTTCCCTGTTGATTTTCCCTCACATCAATGATTTAACTAATTAATTTTATCTATTAATATTTATGCATGGGGAAAATTATTCATTAATGAAACGTCAGAATTGAATAGATATCTTTTCTCTGTTTCATCTTGACGTGAGGGTGTTTTGACAGCCCTCCTCCCATCTGGAGATCTTATAAGAGCGGGAACAGACTGCTTATGAATATTGACATTTCTCCAGTCCGGAAAACGGGCAATTTGTGTTGAATTATTTCAGCCTATCAAGTATGTATAGTTCTGAATTGATTAAACAAACTTTAAAGATTGATTATCTTCCGAGCGGATATCTTTTGGCAAACACCGCTTCCCTGATCTGAGCCCTATTC
>LNZM01000143.1 GCA_002007295.1 Candidatus Epulonipiscioides saccharophilum
GCTCTTTTACTCTATCCGTCCGCTTCGCGTCCACCTTCCGGGGGACGGAAGGCTAAGGTCAAGTACAAGTGCGAAGTCCATATTCGTTTCTTAAGTTCCTGGCTATGCCTAGAAGGAGAACTAGGTTTTATTGAGATATAAAATGATACAAATCTTCAAAATCATTATCCAAAAGCATTTCTTGCTGCAAACTTTGGGCGTTACTTTTATATATTGGATTATTGTACAAATCCATAAGTTTTTTACTTAACTCAGAAGAAGTTAGTTTACCGACTTGGATACCTTTTGGGCCAACACCGAGGTTATAGATCCATTGATTCCAAAGTGGCTGATCGGCAGTGTGAGGAATGGCCATAGTAGCACAGCCAGCTTTTAGTGATGAGTGAGTTGTACCTGCGCCACCATGATGTACGGTAGCATAAACTTGGGGTAAAATATAATCGTAAGGTATAGATTGTGTAAAGAAAAAATTATTTTTATCATACCTCTTCGGTTCTACTAATCCTCCTCCGGATATATTTATTATAGCTGGTATATTACAACTTTTTAATGCATTTAACACTATCGAAGTTGTTTTTTCTGGATCCGAATTTATCATGCTACCAAAAGTTATTAGCATAATTTTTTCATGAAAGTTTAAAAAATCTTCAAATCCATCCGGAGGTGTCCAAGCGTGCATCTTATCCCGTTCTAAAAAGCCTGAGATGTTTATGGTATCTGGCCAATTTTTCTGGTATTTAAAAATAGCTTTTGATATCGGGTAAATTGTTTTTACTTCTTTTATATCTTGCGTCAATTCTCTGGCCGAATATTGAGCACCTAAATAATCGTTAACAGTCGTTTTTAATAAAGCCCCGATGGCCGTATTAGTTATAGAATAACTTAGTCGATTACCTATTTTGCCAAGATTTCGGTTAAAGCCTAAACTGGCGAAATTCTCTACAGGATGAATTATGCACGGTACCGGACAAAGTAATACAGCTTTCTTTCCAGTTTCGATATGCCAAGGTATTGGATACATCACTAATGGATGAAAGATGATACAATCCGGATTTACATCCTCAACTATTTTACGCTGAACATTGATAACATGTTTCTGAATAGCTTTGGATTTTTTATATAATCTTGTAGCCGAAATAAGTTTTCGTCCAGAACTTTTGCTACCCATTACTTCTCGGCCATATTTGCTATTCATCAAGTGTAAAAAACCATTACCCATAGAAAAAAACTCGAAATTTTCTTCATCAGCTAAATTTTTGTATTCTTCCGGTAAGGCGCAAATAACTTCGTCGTCCCTATCCCGTAATAAATTTGCAAGTGCTAAAAAGGGTTCACAATCCCCTCTGGTTCCCACAGACATAATTAATACTTTCATCTAAATCCACTCCTTATTGGTCTACATCATCATTAAGTACTTTTGATTTCTGAAATATCTTACCGTACTTAAACAATATAACCAATTTGTGCAAAATTTAATCAATTTTTTAATTTCTTACTATATTTTATGCATTTTACATAAATTTTAAGTTTTCCGATATAATTAGATTAGCATCCGTAGCTTTTATCAACTGATCTATTGTAAACTTCGGATTAATTTCTAATACTAATAATCCTTCTTTCGTCACTTCTATCACAGCCATCTCGGTTATAATTAAATTCACTTGTCCTTGGGCTGTAAGTGGTAACTTACATTCCTTTAAAATTTTGGGCCTCCCTTTATTTGTATGCTCCATAGCTACAATAACTTTTTTAGCGCCAACCACTAAGTCCATCGCACCGCCCATTCCAGGTACCAATTTGTCTGGGATCATCCAGTTTGCTAAGTTACCCTTTTCATCCACTTCAAGTGCACCTAGAACACTTACGTCAATGTGTCCGCCCCTTATTATAGCAAAAGATGTCGCACTGTCAAAAAATGCTCCTTCTTTATTTATCGTTACCGGTTTTCCGCCGGCATTTACTATATAGATGTCTTCTTGGCCAGGAGGTGGTGTCGGCCCTATTCCGATAAAGCCGTTCTCAGAATGAAAAATAATATCTTGATCCGAATCTAAATAATTAGCTACAAGAGTCGGTAGCCCAATACCTAGGTTTACAACATCTCCGTTTTTTAATTCTTTTGCTACTCGTTTCGCTATAAATTTTTTCATTTGCTACCTCCATCAATAATGAAGTCCACAAAAATATGTGGTGTGACTACATTTTCGGGTGACAGATCTCCTATTTCTACTATCTTATCAGCTTCTACGATGACTAAATCAGCAGCTGTTGCCATAATCGGCCCAAAATTCCGTGTAGCACCACGATAGAAACAATTACCCTTTTTATCTACAATGTGCGAGCTTATCAATGCTACATCCGCTCGTAAGGGTAACTCTAGAAGAAATTCTTTGGTGTCCACTTTTATAACTTCTTTGCCCTGTGCTACTACCGTTCCTAGTCCTGTCGGTGTTAAAAATCCGCCTAATCCCGCTCCTGCGCAACGTATTCGTTCGGCTAATGTTCCTTGTGGTATTAACTCAAATTCCGTTTCTTGATTGTTTAATTGCCTTATTGATTCTGGATTTAATCCTATATGCGAGGTCATAATTTTTGAAAATTGCTTGTTTACTACCATCTGCCCTACGCCGAAATCTACTAGGCTTGTGTCATTGCATATTAATGTGAGATCTTTAACACCAAGTTCAATCAATTTATCTATGATTTTGTGTGGTGTGCCACATCCCATGAAGCCACTTACCATTATGGTCATAGAATCTTTTATTAGATTTTTTAATTCATCTAGCTCGATTATCTTCATAGTTAATTACTCCTTTTGTCAAAGTCTTCCGGGAAGGTCCGTACAGACCAGGGAGAGTTATCGAAATCCTCCTTAAGTGCACACAGTATATATTATCAATTGTCCTGATTTAAGATAATTTATACATTAAAATAAAAAAAGAGGCCTATTTTCAGCCCCTTTGTAAGAAAATAATTTGATATTCAATTAACCAATTGATGGATTAAAAAACTCTTGTAATGTTTCTAGATTATCCGAATTATGAGAATCAGAACCATAGATCATATCTATGCCATGCTCTAATATTTTACGGAATAATAAATCATCTATATATATGCCACTTGGCCTATTTTTTCCCGATATATTATAGTCTATAGTATATCCATCTTTTTTCATTACATCAAGCAGTTCTACAACAACCGGAAATTCGCTATAGTTAGTTGTAAACTGATGACTAAAAAGTCTTATTAAATTTAAATGGCCAATCCGTTTAGGTTTGTATAGACCTAAATCAGAGGACATGGATTTCACAACAGTTTCATAATAAATTCGGTACACATTTTGTATGCTACCAGCCTTGTGGAGCATTTTATCAAATATATCTTGATCTAGATCTATAGGAAAGTATTCATCCCGAACTTTAATTATATGCACAGAAAGCAAACTATCATCGATATATTTTCCGAATTCATCTAACATACTAGCTATTTCTTTTTCGTAACCTTCTACATAATCTAATTCTATTCCTATATTAACTTTAATTTGATCTTTGTATTTTTCTTTAATAGCAGAAGCTTCCGAAAAATACAGCATTAAATTTTTCTGAACCATGTTACCACCATTATTAAATTGTGGATAACAATTTAAAAACTCGGCTGGCAAAGGAAAATGCTCTGTAAATGAAATCTCGGATAAACCAAGATCCAAAGCTTTTTGTATATAAGAATCAAAACTATCTAAAGAACCATGGGGACAATATTTAGTATGAACGTGACCATCTTTCACAGTATCATTCCTTTCAATGAATAAAAGCTATTTAAGTTAATGACAAGATTTTTGAATTATATACAATCCAAATTGATCAAATATTGGTATTCTTTTTGCAATTGTTTGGATTTAAAAATAGCAGTTGCTTTTTCTTGAGCAATTTTTAAATTTCATATTCGGCAAGCCATGCTGTCGGGTGCCGAACAACTCACCGGAGCCTCGTAATTTTAAATCAGTATCTGCAATTTTGAAACCATCAGTAGTTTCGCTCATAATTTTTGATCGTTCTATAGTGTTGTCGTTAGTCGAATTACTAACTAAAATACAATGCGATGCATCCGTCCCTCGGCCAACTCTACCACGTAGTTGATGTAGTTGAGATAATCCGAATCTTTCTGCATGTTCTATAAGCATTATTGCGGCATTTGGAACTACAATTGAAATTAATTAAAGAATAGAATTTTCAGCATTAAATTTCTCTTTAATAATATTGATCAAATATTGGTATTCTTTTTGCAACTTTTTGGATTTAAAAATAGCAGTTGCTTCTTCTTGAGCTATTTTTAAAATAGAAGTATCTGTATACATATTAGCGATTTTCATATTCGGCAAGCCATGCTGTCGGGTACCGAACAACTCACCGGAGCCTCGTAATTTTAAATCAGTATCCGCAATCTTGAAACCATCAGTAGTTTCGCTCATAATTTTTAATCGTTCTATAGTATTGTCATTAGTCGAATCACTAACCAAAATACAATGCGATGCATCCGTCCCTCGGCCGACTCTACCACGTAGTTGATGTAGCTGAGATAATCCGAATCTTTCTGCATTTTCTATAAGCATTATTGTGGCGTTTGGAACATTTATGCCAACCTCGATTACCGTAGTAGAAATCAAAATGTTTGTTTTACCACATACGAAATTTTCGATAATTTGATTCTTCTCTTTAGGCTTCATTTTTCCGTGTAAATATTCTAATGTGTATCCTGAAAATACGCCTTTTAACTGTTCTGAGTAGGAGATTACATCCTTTAGGTTATCCATTTTTTCGTTTTCTTCAACCATGGGGCAGATTATATAACACTGTTTGCCAGCATCAATATGTTCTCGCATGAATTTATAAATTCTAGCATGATAACGACTCGGAACTGCATAAGTTTGGATAGGAATACGCCCCGGTGGCAACTCGTCTATTAATGAAATATCCATATCCCCGTATAATATTAATGCTAACGTCCTTGGGATAGGTGTAGCCGTCATAACAATAACATCCGGAGAGTGACCTTTTTTATTAAGAGTCAATCGTTGTCGGACACCAAATCTGTGTTGTTCATCCGTGATAACAACACCGAGATTTTTATAAACGACGCAATCTTCTAAAAGAGCGTGAGTGCCTATTAAGATATCTATGTCACCATTTTTAAGATTTTCTAATAATGCTTCACGTTTCTTTTTGGATATAGAACCAGTTAGAATATCTATGTTAATATTAAAATCTTTAAAAAGAGCAGACAAATAATCAAAGTGTTGTCTCGCCAACACTTCTGTCGGTGCCATCATGGATGCCTGATAACCATTTTTTACAGCAATAAACAGAGCTATAGCGGCCACTAAGGTTTTGCCAGAACCGACATCGCCCTGAATAAGTCTGTTAGCTGCTGACGTGGATTTAAGGTCTTTTATAAGATCATCCACAACTCTCTGTTGAGCGTTGGTTAGAACAAAGGGTAATGAGGTTACAAATTTATTGTATTCATCCGGCAAAATTTTAGAACTGCCTTTTTTTTTCGTTTTAAAATCAGATTTCGAAAAATATAGACCCATTTGTAACAAAAATAGCTCTTCAAAAATTAGCCTTTTTCTTGCTTTTGTTAGATCTTCAGCACTTTTTGGGAAATGAATATTACACAGAGCATATTGCTTAGAAACTAAATTATGTTTAACCTCTATTTGTGGCGGAACAAAATTAAAATATGCAATATCCATTAATTCGTCTTTAGAATCATCGTTAGCCAAAAATTCGTCTTTAGAATCACCACTAGCAAGAAGGTTTGTATCATTAATCTTAGCTATATCATAAGAAGGAATAATAAATTCATTTAAAGAGGTCCAGATATACTTTCGTATTACCCCTTGGGATAATGTTGCTGTAGATGGATAAATAGGAAAAAGTTTACCCGAAGATTGATATTTTTCATGTGTTTGATGGGATGGAGAGGACATTTCTAAAGAGAGACCTAATTTAACAACGCCATAAAAGTTATAATAGTGTCCTAATTGAAAATGATTTACTAAATATGGCATTCGATAAAAAACGATATTCATAATACCCGTATTATCCGAAACTTGAAATCTGAGAACTTTTAATTTAGTCGCTTGATTTACAATCGGAACAGATATAACTTTAGCTACAATATTATTTGCTTGATTCAACACAACCTGATTTATCGCCACTACAATTGATCGATCTTCATAGTTTTTTGGATAATGTTCTACTAAATCTTCTATGGTGTGTAAATTTATTTTATTGAACTTACTGATAGAAGCTTTACTTGTACCAGTAAGTGTATTGATGCTTGCTTTTAACATAAATTATTTTACTCTAAACGCAGTAATAGAAAAAGGATCTAATTTTAATTCAAATGTTTCTTTATCTATTGTAACTGTACCAACGTCTTCCCTATCTAAAAAATTACTAGCCATAAAATGAATGCTACCATCTGGATTTTTAAAGGCTATGCCCACTTTACTCCTTGCTGCGTAAACTATTCTTTTGGCCCCAGGTTTAATGCAAGAACAAACTAAAGCCATAACGTGATAATCCGGATTATGCTTATAAGTCTTATTCTCTTCATCTATAGTTATCATGCTATTTTGCTTCCAGCCCCATGTGCTTTTAGCATCTTCATTTAAAAGCATGTTCCAGTATGTGAACGTATCACATCCAGCGTTGAGATAATTGACTACATTCATATACAAAGCTATAGCTTGTGGCCAAGTATTTTCGCCTCGATAGCATACACTTTCAGTATGCATGATTTTCATCCCCGGATAATTTTGTAGAATATTGTACAATGGCTGCATGGTTGTATATTGGACACCTATCCCGTCAATATAATTTTCTATCCCAGGGTTTTCACTTAAAAATTCACAAGCTGTTGCTTCGTTTATAGTTCTAAAGGTTCCTGCAAAAATTTCCGTCTCCAGCTTTGCCTCCTTAAAAGCAGGTACAAGATAATTCTTTATTAGGTTAGCCATTTGGAAAACATCCATGTTACATCCGGGGAAGATAGGGTCAGCTTCTGGTTCGTTTTGAACATTTATTCGGTCAATATTAAATCCTAACTTTTTATATTCTTCAACTAATTTAATAAAATATTTAGCATACGCTTCGTAATATTTCGGATCGTCTATTAACTTTCCTCCGCCACCCGCCATTTTTTTAGTATCTTTCATCCAGGCTGGTGGACTCCAAGGAGATGCGTGCAATTCCATTTCCGGTGCATATTTCTTCAACAAATTCATATACGGTATCATATATTCATGGTCTCGCTCCAATGAAAAATACTCCATAGCAAAATCGTCATCATGATCGTCTAAACTATACTCCGATAAGGCAAAATCACTAGCTCCTACCGGTAATCTAAAATAACTGAATTTATCCTTTACTAAATCACTAGCCACTTGCTGTTGATCCGACTCGGTTAAAGATAATAAGGCTTTTCCACCCAATTCGCTAAATGCACCACCTAGTCCTTTTATCTCCTGAAACTCCATGTGTGAGTTGATATATATATACGCACCAAAGGTTCGCTGATTCGGTTGATCGCCTATATCTCCACACATAGCTGATGTTTCTTGTAAGTCTACGCCGGTCGGTATGTTGACCGTATAAAGTTTTTCTAATTGCATTTCAAATTCTCCCTTCATTTTTTTGTTAATTTCCTTATTATAAATGCTAATTGGGACATAGTCAATCCTTAATTTAATTTATAGCTACTAGCCATGATATAGAAGATATGCAGTCAATTCAGGATTCAAGTTAAATATTAGCTAATAGAAGGGTGGAAGGGATGTGTACGTGCAGACAGATCGAGGATTGAATACAGAAGGATCACATCTTGTGCTTAAGACAGTTTGTTCGATTCTTGGTGTTAAGGTTGGAAACACAGCTCTACTTTGACGTTGTTGGACTTAAAGTGACATCGACTGCCTGGATGCAAAAGGTGCAAAGTGAGCCATGACTACAGCTTCATCAAGACAAAAGTCCCCCTGGGATCCCACTAGCTTCTTCATCTCTGTGCTCCCTGAGCTCTTCTCTACAAATCTAAGTGGGTCTTCTGCACTGACGTCTCCTTTCGAGTCCCTTCCAGCCAGGTCAGCCTGT
>LNZM01000144.1 GCA_002007295.1 Candidatus Epulonipiscioides saccharophilum
AAGCCGTAAAGCCCCTAGCTTTAGCTATGGGGATATAAGGCTATTTTAAATACAACTGAATATAAACGGTTGCTAGAAGTAGTCATTTCTAGCGTAAAATATTCAATGCACCGAAAATGTTTCTAAAATGAAACACGACAAGAAAAAGTCGTTAAAACTATTTATTAAAGACTCAGTATCTCGGATACATGGCAAAAGTGTATCTGCACACAAGACTGTATGTCCTGTTGTATGAAGGGTAATGGCATACCCATAACTAAAGGTGGACGCTCAGAAATGAATTTGTATGTCCTTTAATCACTTTAGAATTCCCCGCCTTTAGGCGTGGGGAGTGTCAATACTATTATATTAATAAAAGTGCAAATAGATGTTTAATCAACATTTATGTATTTTCCGGGAAAAAACAGTAAAAATTTTACATAATAGATATTAAATCGTAACGTTTATACTTACTGCATTCTTTATTGAACAAATTGTATCATTTTTCAGAATAAATGTCAACTATTTTTTAAAAACAAGTTGTACTTATACAATAAATAATTATTATAAAAAATATAATTGCACAAATAAGCCTGAGAATATTCCAATATAGACCATGGACAAATTTATATATAATATGTTTAAAAGATACGTCATATTGGACACTATATTAATATATAAAAAATAAATAGGAGGTAGCAAACATGAAAATAGTTGTTTTAGATGGACACACATTAAATCCGGGCGAACTAAGTTGGAAACCACTTAGTGAACTCGGAAACGTAGATATATATGACAGAACAGAATTTAACAATCAGGCCATACTAGATCGGATAGTAGATGCCGACGTAGTCTATACAAATAAGACACCAATAGATAAAGAAGTAATCGAAAACTCTCCAAACTTAAAATTTATAGGACTTTTAGCAACTGGATATAATATAGTAGACATAGAGGCGGCAAGAAAAAATAGAATAGTTGTTTGCAACGTACCCTCTTATGGATCGCAAGCAGTCGGACAATTTGCCATCGGATTATTATTAGAAATTTGTCATCACATTGGCCATCATTCGGAAGAAGTAAAAAAGGGCCGATGGGGAGTTGTAGAAGATTTTTGTTTTTGGGACTATCCTTTAATTGAGTTAGCTGGTAAAACTCTTGGAATAATTGGATTTGGACGAATTGGAATGAGTACAGGAAAAATAGCAAAGGCCATGGATATGAATGTTATAGCATATGATAACGAGCCAAATGAAAAAGGCAAAGAGATAGCTGAGTATGTATCCTTAGACGAATTACTTCGTCGATCTGATGTAATTTCTTTACACTGTCCTCTATTAAAAGAAACAGAAGGAATTATCTGCAAAAAAAATATTAAGAAGATGAAAGACGGAGTTATTATTATAAACAATTCACGTGGATCACTTATAGTAGAGCAAGACTTAGCTGATGCATTAAATTCGGGCAAGGTTTATGCTGCTGGTTTAGACGTAGTATGTGAAGAGCCAATAACAGCTTCTAATCCATTACTCTCGGCCAAAAATTGTATCATAACACCGCATATTAGTTGGGCACCCATTGAAAGTAGACAGAGACTTTTAGATGTTGCTGTTGAAAATTTAAGATCTTTTCAAAATGGCCACATAATTAATTGTGTAAATGGGCTTCAATTTGTTTTGCAACCCATATAATTAACTATTTTCAAATATAAATCAAAAACTCTGCTACGTAAACTTAAAATGTTTTTTGTAGCGGAGTCTCTTAATTATTTTAATTTTTGAATCAATAATAGTTAAGTCAGTTACCTCACGCATAAATGCGAGGGCTTGGTAAGCATTACATAATCTAAACTCACATTCACTTTATTTAGTCAACATCCATTTGGATAACAACCGGATAGTTTGTTTTAATTTTTGGACCAATAATAGTTAGGTGAGCATCACATGATCTAAATTCACATTCTCCATGTCCAAGAATGCTAACCTTTTTAATTATAGCGTTAAATCTATTATTATGCTGTACATTACCAAATGTTTTTACCTGGACAACACCATCACCTGGCCAGTTCATTGCAAATATATATATTTTAGCTTTGTTACAGGTAAAACGGAAATCCTGACTAGTGTAACCTTTATAAGTCATATCACTAAAATGTCCTTCTTCCGTTACTGTTGGACCTTCACCATATTTTCTATACGGATATGATCCATATATTGCTTCTCCGTTTACTTTTAGCCATTTTCCAACATCTTTTAATACTTTAACGTCTCCAGCCGGTAATGTTCCGTCAGCTTTTGGTCCTACATTTAAAAGTAGTGAACCATTTTTGCTAACTACGTCCACTAAAGTTGCTATCACTTCGCTAGCATCTTTATATATGTTGCCCGGTGTATAACTCCAAGAATTTTTGGCTACTGACGTGTCGTTTTGCCAAAAATACGGCGATATCCCACTTAATTGACCTCTCTCTATATCTTTTACAGCCGATGTGTGAGCGAAAGCATCGTTTTTATAGTTGATAATTACTTCTTCATTCCACTCTTTTCCTCTATTGTAATAATAAGCTGCGAATTTCTTTATATAAGGTCTCATTGGTTTAATTTGTATCCACCAATCGAAATACATAATCTTTGGTCTATATTTATCTACTATTTCACATGTTCTAGCTAACCAATCTTGCATGAATAGCTCATCAATATTTACTAGATCTATTGCACCTATAGATGGCGTTTTTTCTCCACTTTCTGTCTCAAACAATCTAGGATATGATGGCCAATACATATCTCCGTACGGTATTTCTGTAACCGGATCTTCTTCACGTTCTCGCATACCACCCATAAACCAATAATGTTCTACTCTATGAGAAGAGGCGCAGAAAGTCATACCCCTTTCTTCAATCGCTTCTTTCAACAAGTTCATTACATCTTTTTTCGGACCCATTTTACTAGCGCACCAATCACTTAATTCGCTGTCATACATTTGAAATCCGTCACAGTGTTCAGCAACCGGCATTACAAACTTTGCTCCTGCTTCCTTAAAAAATTCCGCCCACTCATTAGCGTCAAACTTTTCTGCTTTAAACATAGGTACAAAATCTCTATAATCTAGGTCAGCAAAATTTTCTTGATGAAAACTATAAATATCCTTACCTCTTTGCATAGATCCTTTTCTATACATGAAATTTGGATACCACTCACTACCAAATGCCGGAACAGTGTAGACTCCCCAATGCATAAAAATTCCAAATTTAGCATCCTTATACCACTTAGGTACCGGATAATTGATTAAACTTTCCCAGTTATCTTTATAAGGACCTTTTTCAATAACTTCATCAATTATTTTCAAATATTTTTTTAAATTGTCTTTTGGATACTCTTTTGCTTCTATTATCATTAGAAAACTCCTTACTTTATAATGTAATTACATTACAACTATACCATAAAACGTTTTAAAATTCTACCATTTTCCTGCTTTTTTTGATTATTCCTAATTATAAACCAATTATGTACATAATAAATTTACAATTTATTTACATAACATAAAATTCCATTATATGGTTTACTTTCTAACTATAACATGTTACAATAGCCTGATTACATTATTTTACAATTAAAAAGGAGGATTTTTATTATGAACGGCATCACAATAATAGTTATAGCCATACTAGCTTTAGGTTTAGCCTATTTACTTTATGGCCGATGGTTAGCAAAAGAGTGGGGGATAGACAAAGACAAAAAAACACCAGCATATTTATATGAAGATGGTGTAGACTACGTCCCAGCGGATCCAAATATAGTTTTTGGACATCAATTTTCATCTATAGCTGGAGCAGGGCCAATAAATGGACCAATACAAGCAGCAATGTTCGGCTGGTTACCGGTTTTACTTTGGATAATTATAGGCGGAATATTTTTTGGCGCTGTCCAAGACTTTGTTTCTATGTATGCATCAGTAAGAAATAAAGGAAAATCGATTGGATATATTATAGAAAAGTACATAGGAAAACTTGGCAAAAAAATGTTCTTAATATTTTGCTGGTTATTTTGCATCCTCGTAATCGCTGCTTTTGCCGACATCGTGGCAGCAACGTTTAACGGATTTGGCAATGCTAATAAGGACGAGCCAATAAGGGCCAATGCTTCAGTAGCAACGACCTCCATAATATTTATAATAGAAGCAATTATTTTAGGGGTCATTTTAAAAAAATATCGTCTAAAAAAATGGATTAATACTAGCATTGCTATCGCTCTATTAATTTTAGGGATTTCTTTAGGATTGTTATTTCCTTTTTTCCTACCTGGTTCCAGTTGGCATTTATTCATCTTTATTTATATAGCGGTAGCCACTATTACGCCGGTTTGGATATTACTGCAACCGAGAGACTACTTAAATTCATATCTTTTAGTAGCCATGATTCTTGCTGCTGTGGTGGGGATATTTGTTTTTAATCCGACTATTAATTTAGAAGCGTTCACGTCTTTTAATATTAATGGATTAAACATGTTCCCATTTTTGTTCGTAACGATTGCTTGTGGCGCAGTTTCAGGATTTCATGCGTTGGTTTCATCCGGAACCTCATCCAAACAAGTAAAGAACGAAGCGCATATTTTGCCGATTTCTTATGGTTCCATGTTAATGGAGTCTTTATTAGCCGTGATTGCGCTTATAGCTGTGGCCTCTTTTTTACCAGGTGAAGCGACAGCCCAAGGTTATATAACACCTGCACAAATTTTTGCTGGAGCTATTGCAAACTTCTTAACCCAAATCGGTATTCCTCATGATATCATTTTTACTTTAATAAACTTAGCCGTTTCTGCTTTTGCTCTTACTAGTTTGGACTCCGTATCCAGAATTGCTAGATTATCTTTTCAAGAATTATTTTCCACTGAAAAACCTAACTGGTTTGTAAAACTGCTAACCAATAATTATGTTTCTACATTTATTACTCTGGCTATGGCGTACACATTAGCCAAAGTTGGCTATTCTGCTATATGGCCTTTGTTTGGATCATCTAATCAATTGCTATCCGTAATAGCCTTGTTAGCGTGCGCAGTATATTTAAAAAATATCAAGAAAAAGAATGTTATGTTGTTAGCTCCGATATTTATTATGATGTTAGTTACCTTTACGGCGTTAGTCCAAAATATTTTCAATTTAATTAATTTATTCATTTCTGGTACAGGAATCAATTTAGGCAATATACTACAGTTAATTTTTGCTATTCTTATTTTAGGATTAGGTGCTAGCGTGACTTATGTTGGTCTAAAAAAGCTTTACACTAAAGAAGAAAATTTACACAATCATAATATTAATGTTTAAATTTCATTATTCATTTCTAGTACGAGAGTCAATTTAGATAATATACTAAAATTAATTTTTGCTATCCTTATTTTAGGCTTAAGAACTATAGTATAACAAGTGTTGGCTTAAAGAAACTTTATTCTAAAGAAAAATATCCGGATGACGATTCTGATCAGGATATAGTAATATTTGTATAACGAAAACAAATGCTGCGGTATCCATAAAGATGGCTGCAGCATTATAACAAAGATCAATGAAAACTTTTTTTTGTGTACAGTCTAGCCAATCAGCTTTATGTAGCACGCTTTTTTTTATTATTTTTAGTTATTTTAATCAAATATTTTCACATAACATTTTAATATTAAAAGCGCAATATTCTAATTCTAACTATACTCTTATTTCTAGCTATTCTTCTATTTCCCGTTCTACTCCTATTTCTGGATATACTCCAATTTCTAGCTATTCTTCTATTTCCCGTTCTACTCCTATTTCTAGCTATTCTTCTATGTTCAGCTATACTTCTTATTTCTGGATCTACTCCAATTTCTAGCTATTCTTCTATGTTCAGCTATACTTCTATTTCTGGATCTGCTCCAATTTTTAGCTATTCTTCTATGTTCAGCTATTCTTCTATTTCTGGATTTGCTCCAATTTCTAGCTATTCTTCTATGTTCAGCTATACTTCTTATTTCTGGATTTGCTCCAATCTCTAGCTATTCTTCTATGTTCAGCTATTCTTCTATTTCCAGTTCTACATCTATTTCTTCCGGTTCTAATTCTATTTCTTTAGGCAATATAAATTTACAAGATTTTCTGGTAAGCAATTTTACAGGGACAATATGACTTCTAGTATTATTAGCTTGGATTAAATCCAAAAGTACTTTTACAGCTTTCATAGCTATTTCATCTGCATTTGGATCTATAGTAGTCAATGTTGGATTATAATATCTACCTTTCTCAATGTTATCAAAACCTATGATGCTAACATCTTGTGGTACTTTATAACCTAAATCTTTTAGCCCATCAATACATCCACAAGCCATTTGATCATTTGCTGCTACAATAGCTGTTGGCAACGGTTTTTTGCTATTTACATAAGCTTGTATAGCTTTGTAAGCATCATTTTCTGAATAAAATCCTTGTAATTCACAATTCTTATTATATGCTATATCATTTTCTTCTAATGCTTTTCTATAGCCTTTATATCTTTGTATTTCATCATAGTTACTCAAAACCCCATGGATATATCCAATATTTTTGTGGCCTAAATTTAACAAATAATTTACTACTAAATACATTCCTTGTTCATTGTCTATTACTACACTTTTAATTTTTTTATGTTCTATTTCTCTATCCAAAAATACAATAGGCATCTCTAAATTTTCGAAAGTTTGTATATGCTCAGGCGTAACAGTTTCATTTAAAATAATAGCACCGTCTACTCTTTTACCTAATATAGCTTGGACAGATTTCTCTATGTTAGTATCGTCATTTAAAAATATGGTTAATCCGTATCCAGCCTTTCTACATTCTTTATGCATCTTACTTATTAATTTACCAAAAAATGGACCACCTACTGTTGTTAAAAATAATCCAATAAAACCTGTTTTACTCATTTTTAGATATTTTCCATTTAAATTTGGAGTATAATTTAACTTCTTCACTGCTTCTAATACTTTAATTCTAGTCAATGGACTTACAACATCTACATTGTTCAAAACATTGGATACCGTTGATATTGCTACGTTAGCTTCTTTTGCTACATCTTTAATTGTTACCATGATAGTACATTCTCCTTTTTTCGTTTTCGTTACTTTTTTTAATCACTTTTACATCCTTGCCTATTTTTTCAAATTTTATTCACTTTATTTCGAATATTCAAATTTAATTTTTCCACTTTTTTTATATATTTATTCTAATTTGGTTATACTGATAATTATAAATTTATTTTGAAAGGATCATTATGGATAACAAAACACAATCAAACTTTATACAAGCAATTATAGAAGAGGATTTAGCAACTCATAAACATGAGCAAATAATTACAAGGTTTCCACCAGAACCAAATGGATATCTTCATATTGGCCATGCAAAGAGCATATGCTTAAACTTCGGATTAGCAAAAGAATTTCATGGCAAAACAAATCTAAGATTCGATGATACAAATCCAGTCAAAGAAGAAGACGAATTTGTCAAGTCTATTCAAGAAGACGTAAAATGGCTTGGATTTACGTGGGACCAGTTACTATTTGCTTCAGATTATTTTGACACTATGTATGAAAAAGCGAAATTATTAATCCGAAAAGGGTTAGCCTACGTTTGTGAATTGACCCCAGATGAAATGAGAGAATATCGAGGTACACTAAACGAACCTGGCCGAAATAGTCCGTATCGAGATAGAAGTGTAGAAGAAAACCTAGAGCTTTTTGAAAAAATGAAATCAGGAGCATTCCCTGACGGATCACGAGTTTTACGTGCCAAAATAGATATGAGTAGCCCAAACATAAATTTCCGAGATCCTATTTTATATCGTATTTCTCACAATACACATCATAATACTGGCGATAAATGGTGCATATATCCGATGTATGACTTTGCGCATTCTTTAGAAGACGCAATAGAAGGGATTACTCATTCTATTTGTACACTAGAGTTTGAAGACCATCGTCCTTTGTATGATTGGGTAGTAAAAGAATGTGAAATGGAACATACTCCACGCCAAATTGAGTTTGCTAGATTAAACATGACAAATACAGTTATGAGCAAAAGAAAGCTAAAACTTTTAGTGGACGAAAAAGTTGTTGACGGATGGGATGATCCTAGAATGCCAACCTTATCAGGCTTAAGAAGACGTGGATACACACCAGAATCAATAAGAAATTTATGCTTCGAAATTGGTGTTGCCAAAGCCAGCTCGGTTGTCGATTCACAAATGTTGGATTATTTTTTGCGTGAAGATTTACTACCAAAGGCCCCACTAGGAATGGCTATAATAAAACCTTTAAAAGTCGTTATAACCAATTACCCAGAGAATGAAGTCGAATACGTTGAAATCGAAAATAATCCGAAAAATGAAGATATGGGAACGAGAAAATTGCCGTTTTCCAAAGAGCTGTATATAGAACAAGAGGATTTCATGGAAGTACCTTCGAAAAAATATTTCAGACTTTTCCCTGGAAATGAAGTAAGATTAAAAGGTGCTTATTTTATCAAATGTAATGACGTAATAAAAGATTCGGATGGAAACGCCATAGAAATCCATGTAACGTACGATCCCGAAACAAAAAGCGGAAGCGGATTTACCGGCCGTAAAGTGAAGTCTACCATACATTGGCTTAACGCTAAAGAAGCACTACCATGTGAGTTTAGATTTTTTGAGCCATTAATAGAAGATGACAAAGAGGAAAATCAAGGTAAACATTTCTTAGAGCAAATTAATCCTAATTCTCTTTGTATCAAATCCGGATATATAGAAAGAGAAGCTGTAAAAAATGCTAAGCCTTTAGATAAATTTCAGTTTGTTAGACATGGATTTTTTAATGTCGACACTAAATACACAACGCCAGAAAAATTAGTGTTTAATCAAATTGTTCCACTAAAAAGCTCGTTTAAAGTAAATAATTATAGTTAATATAGCATAACTAAAGTTATATGTATATAAATAACTCTTGAGTTATTTATATATTTAGCTTGTATACACACTAACTTATGCTTCAATCTACAAAAAATCAAAATTTTGGCATCAAATATAATTTTAATTAATATTATAATTAAGAAGTGACAATGAGGTCAGCATTCATTTTTCATAAGTGCTGACTTTTTTATTTTAAATTACAAAAGTAATCTATAGCTTTATGTAAATAACTTTTAGTTATTTTATTGATTTTAGAGGAGGATATAAATATGAATAAAATATTTAGTGCAATTGCAATTTTATCTTTAACATTAATGACCGGATGCTCTGGTTCCGATGAAGCTGACACAGTCAAAGTCGGATTACTTCATTCTCTAACCGGTTCAATGGCTATAAGTGAAAAGTCCGTACGAGATGCCGAAGTATTGGCCATAGAAGAAATCAATGCAACAGGAGGAATTCTTGGACAACAAATAGAATACATAGAAGAGGACGGAGCGTCTGATCCCTCAACCTTTGCCACAAAAGCAGAAAAATTAATCGATTCGGAAAACGTAGCTACGGTTTTTGGATGCTGGACCTCCTCTTCTCGCAAAGCCGTAAAATCCATCTTCGAAGACTACGGTGCTCTATTATGGTATCCGGTTCAGTACGAAGGCATGGAGGCTAGCGAAAACATTATTTATACCGGTGCAGCACCGAATCAACAAATTATTCCGGCCATAGAATATTTGTTAGATCAGGGTTACGAAGATTTCTTTTTACTCGGCTCGGATTATGTTTTTCCTCGTACAGCCAACATGATTATAGAAGCTCAACTATCAGATGCTGGACTCGACATTGTCGGCGCTGAATATGCTGACATGGACCAAACGGATTTTTCCGCTATTATATCCAAAATAGAATTGGCAGATCCAGATGTAATTATCAACACGTTGAATGGCACTGGAAACGTATCCTTTTTTAAACAAATGTCCGAACGAAATTATACTGCGGACGATTATATGACCATGTCCTTTTCGATAGCAGAAGAAGAGGTTGCAACTATTGGCCCACAAATACTAACTGATCACTTAGTATCTTGGAATTATTATCAAACCACAGACTCTATTGAAAACGAAAACTTTGTCAATTCTTACAAATCCATGTTCGGCGAAGACAGAGTAACTAGCGACCCAGCCGAAGCAGCTTATTGCGCCGTATATTTATGGAAAGCCGCTGTAGAAAAAGCGGGCAGTTTCGAAGTAGAGGATGTCCTAAATGCTATAGCTTCCAGCGACATATCTTTCAATGCACCTGAAGGCCTAGTAACTATTAACAAAGATAATCAGCATTTAGCTAAACCGGTTAGGATTGGCCAAATAAGAGAAGACGGCTTAATTTATGAAGTGTTTTCCACTTCTGCACCAGTAGATCCGGATCCTTATTTAAACAATTATGATTGGGCTAAGGATATCCAATCTTTTCAATAATTTTCTTTAAGGCACAAATTTGCAAAATCTTAACTTGTATAATTTTCCTTAAGGCATAAGCTTGCAAAATCTTAACTTAAATAATTTTCCTTAAGGTATCAGCTTACAAAATCTTAACTTAAATAATTTTCTTTGTAACATAAACTTGTCAAATCCTAATTTTTCAGGAGGTTGTTATGGATCAATTTATTAATACTCTGTTTAATGGACTCAGTCTCACTTCTATAATATTATTTACGTCTCTCGGTTTATCCATTACGTTTGGTCTTATGCGAGTTATAAACATGGCTCATGGTGAATTTATCATGATTGGTGCTTACACAACTTATGTGGTCCAAACAATTTTTACTCATATCGTGCCGGAGCAATTTCAGAGTTGGTATTATATTGTAGCAATTCCTATTGCTTTCATTATTTCGTTTGCTATCGGCAGCATTTTAGAAATAACGGTAATATCCAGGCTTTACGGCCGAGAAATAGACTCTTTATTAGCCACATTTGGAATCAGTTTAATCCTTCAACAATTGGCCAGAACGATATTTGGTACACAAGGTGTTAATGTTACGGCTCCCGATTTTTTATTCGGTGGCTTTAAGATTGGAACCATAACATTTTCTTACAATAGACTTTTTATAATTTTCAGCGTAATTATGTGTTTAGGATTAATTTGGTATATTATGTATCGTTCAGCATTTGGCAAGCAAATAAGAGCAGTTATGCAAAACCGAAACATGGCTCAGTGCATGGGTATCAATTCTAGGCGAGTTGACAACATAACATTTTCTATTGGATCCGGAATAGCTGGTATAGCAGGATGTTCGATCTCATTATTAGGTTCTGTAGATTCTACATTAGGACAAAATTATATTGTTTATGCTTTTATGGTTGTTGTTCTCGGTGGAGTTGGAAACTTAAAAGGCAGTATTATTGGAGCAGCCATCATTGGATTTGCCAGTATTTTTGCTGAAAACTACACCTCGGCCACGTTAGCAAAAGCTATCGTTTTATTTATTGTAATCTTATTTTTGCAAAAAAGGCCACAAGGATTATTTGTAGTGAAAAGCCGAAACTTGGATTAATCTAATAAAGAAGGAGGAGATTTCATTGAAATATAAAGTAGAAAACATAAGTTTTGCTACACTTGCCTTAATTTTAGCTATAATTCCATTGCTTTTAGAATTAAACTTACTGGCCGGTGGCTCTACAGTTATTTTTATTGGAAAATGCATGTCTTATGCTATTGTAGCTATCGGTATTGATTTAATTTGGGGATACACCGGAATATTAAGTTTAGGTCACGGATTATATTTCGGACTGGGCGCATACGGCATGGCCATGTACTTAAAATTAGTTAGCACCGGTGGCCAAATTACAGATTTTATGCATATTGGTGGATTAGAAGAACTTCCTTTTATATGGACATTGTTTAAATATTTGCCGAATACTTTATTTTTTATGATAGCCATACCTGCGCTTGTAGCATTTTTAGTTGGATACGTTATTTTTAAAAACCGAGTAAAAGGTGTTTATTTTTCTATAATATCTCAGGCTTTAACTTGGGCCGTTTATTCTATCTTTATATCTCTTTCTCCGTATACAAATGGAAACGTCGGAATAACTGGTATAAAATCTTTATTCGGTAGCGTAAAAGGTGATGCAAACCGGGCCAACATGTATTTATTATTTTACGTAACATTAGGCATTTTAATTTTAACCTATGTAATAGCAAAATTTTTAACTCAGCGAAAATTTGGTAAAATTTTAATAGCTATCCGAGATGGAGAAAACAGAACTTATTTTTCTGGCTACAATGTATGTTTATATAAAACATTTATTTATGTTCTCTCTGCTATTATCACGGCCTTTGCCGGAGCAATCTTTGTAAATTTTAACGGTAGCATAACGCCCTCTGAAATGACGATAGAATTTTCTATCATGATGGTAATTTGGGTTGCAGTTGGCGGCCGAGGCACAATAATCGGCGCAGTACTTGGTGCTTTTATAATTAACATCGGCCAATATAATCTTAGCTCAGGTATTTTTGTAGAAATCTGGCAATATATAATTGGCGCTATATTTACACTCACTATTTTATTTTTCAAAGGTGGCCTAGTTGGATTAATAAGCGAACAATCACCAATATTAATCAAAAAGTTTCAGCAAAAACAAGAGCAAAAACAGGAGCAGGAGCAAAAGCAAGAACACAAACAAACGAAACAAAAATCAGAACAAATAATTATAACCAAACCAAAGGAGGTATAATTTATGCTAGAGACAGTCATAGATATCCGAAAAATTTCAGTAAACTTCGATGGTTTTCAAGCATTAACTTCGGTCAGCGCCAAAGTACAGCGTAATAGCATACATTTTTTTATTGGCCCAAATGGTGCGGGTAAAACTACTTTGTTAGATATCATTTGTGCTAAGACTAAACCAACTTCTGGTAGAGTATCTTTTTTCTCTCAAAAACACAACGCTATATCCTTAACTGGCATGAAAGAATATCAAATAGTTAGAAAAGGAATCGGCCGGAAATTCCAAGTTCCTTCTATATTCGAAAACTTAACTGTCGGCGAAAACATGGAACTTTCTTTAAAATCTCACAAAGGTATTTGGAGTAGTATTTTTCAAAAACCAGATCCACAAGAACTAGAAGAAATTAATCGAGTACTAAACAAAATCAATCTTTCGGATAAAATAAATGTTCGAGCTGGCACCCTTGCTCATGGTCAAAAACAATGGCTAGAAATCGGTATGCAGTTAGTCCAAAAACCCGAAGTTATCATGCTAGATGAACCAGCAGCTGGTATGGGAAAGTCCGAAACATTTAAAACCGGTGAGATTTTGAGAGAATTAAAAAGCGAATGTACTATTATTGTTATTGAGCATGACATGGAATTTGTTAAACAAATAGCTGATGTTGTGACCGTATTACATGAAGGTAAAGTTTTATGCCATGGACACATTGATGATATTTTAAATGATCCGACCGTTCAAGCAGTTTATTTAGGTCGTGGCAAAGGCAATGAATAATTTTTATATTTTTATCAAGCATAAAGGAGAATATTATGATCACAATAAATAATCTATACACTTATTATGCGGAAAGTATGATCCTCGAAAAGCTTAGCCTAAATATTCCAAAAGGAAAAATCACTGCTTTAGTCGGTCGCAATGGCGTTGGAAAAAGTACCACTTTAAAAAGTATTCTAGGTCTAACGAAAACTCCATCGGGCAATATTATTTTTAACGGTGAAGATATAACTAACCTACCGACTTATAGTAGAGTAAAAAAAGGAATCGGCTATGTACCACAAGGACGAGAAATTTTTGGTCAAATGACCGTATTAGAAAATTTAGAACTCGGTTTACAACCACTTGGTGGCCGTGGAAGCATTCCTGATTATCTTTACGAATTATTCCCCATTCTTCATGACTTTTCTAAAAGAAAAGCGGGCGATTTATCTGGTGGCCAACAACAGCAGTTAGCTATAGCCCGTGCTTTAGTTGCAGACCCTAAAATATTAATTTTAGATGAACCCACCGAAGGTATTCAACCGTCAATAATTGAAGATATCGGCTCTGCTATCAAAAAAGTTAACAGTTGGAAAAATATTACCGTTTTGCTTGTAGAACAATATTTAGATTTTGTCTTAGAAAATAGCGACATAATCTATGTTATGGAACGTGGCGAAATTATCTTTAGTGGCTCACCTGATGAAACTGAATATATTCAGTTTTTAATGACGCATTAATTTTCTTTTTTTGAATTTATTTCTTTAGAAAATGTCTTGGAAAATAGAAAATGTCTTGTTTTTTTGCCAAATATAGTATACAATGTTAGGAATAAAAAATACAAGAGCAATTTATATATTGCCATAAATTACCAAAGAGACGAGGCAAAATATGCATTTAACTCCAAGAGAAATAGAAAGATTAATGATTCATCAAGCTGGAGAATTAGCTAAGGCCAGACGCAATCGTGGCCTAAAGTTAAATTATGTCGAATCCATTGCTTTTATTTCTTCTGAACTTTACGAATTAATCCGAGATGGCAAATCAGTTACAGAACTTATGCAAATCGGTGCTACATTTTTAAAAAGAGACGACGTTTTAGAGGGCGTACCAGAAATGATTGAACAAATACAAGTTGAAGGTACCTTTCCGGACGGAACAAAACTTGTTACAATACACAACCCAATCAGATAATAAAAATTCTAGCAGATAAAAAATTATTTAAGGAGAACTTATGATTCCAGGTGAAATAATATTAGCCAATGAAGATGAAATCGAATTTAATGTTGGAAAATCTACCCGAAGTATTAAGGTTATCAACACAGGTGATAGGCCAATTCAAGTCGGATCCCATTTTCATTTTTTTGAAGTAAATAAACTATTAGCCTTTGACCGAGAGGTCGCATATGGATACAGACTGAACATTGCATCTGGCACATCTATCCGATTTGAGCCTGGTGAAAGTAAATCCGTAGAGCTTGTGGAACTTGGCGGCAACAAAATTTGTATTGGATTTAACGGCTTAGTAAGCGGAAAAATAGTAAGCGAAAAATAATTTATAAAATCAGATCAAAGCAAATAACCCGAAATAAGATAAGAGAAAATAACATGTAATGAAGAAGGGAAATAATTTGACATGGCGAAAATATCTAGACAGAGCTATGTATCCATGTTTGGACCAACTGTTGGAGATAAAGTTAGACTAGCAGATACAAATTTATTTATTGAAGTAGAAAAAGATTTTACGATATATGGCGAAGAAATAAAATTTGGTGGTGGAAAAACACTTAGAGATGGCATGGGCTGTAGTGGGCAAGAAGTTAATGCTCTAGACATGGTGATAACGAATGCATTAATATTAGATTACAGCGGAATTATAAAAGCTGACATTGGAATAAAGGATGGCAAGATTGTTGGAATAGGAAAGGCCGGAAATCCGGACATACAAGACGGAGTAACAATAACCGTCGGAGCGAGTACAGAAGCTGTGGCCGGAGAAAACATGATTATTACAGCTGGAGGAATCGATACACACATACATTATAGTGCGACACGTTGCGATATGAAAAGTATCGCCTAAACCTTGAAATATAAGGACAAAAGAACTAATAATCTGAACAATCGAATGATAGAGTAACGCATTGAAAGGTTGTCCATAATACTCCG
>LNZM01000145.1 GCA_002007295.1 Candidatus Epulonipiscioides saccharophilum
GTCAATTTTACAGATAAAGAAATTTAGAACAAATGGGAAGAAAAGCTAAATCATTCAAAACAATTTAATTAGTACCATATAAGGCAGTTTAACTATATGTTTTTCTGTAGGGCTTTCGTCAGTAAGCCTATGGTATCAATCGTTTGAGGTAGGAGGTTTTAATAAAAGCCGATTGTACTACGTGTAGATTAGATACAAGCCTCCGCATTTATGCGTGGGGTAACTGACTAAATTAAACAAGATACTTATTATAGAAGTCGCTAAATTAAAAAAGACGCTGATTTGCTAGCGTCTCTTTTTTTATGCTATTGTATCATAGGAGGATAACCAATCTTTTGCATAAGTTTCTTATTATTATCATTTTCTTCTGGCAAACTATCGGTAAGTGATTGACTGTAAATTAAGTTCTGGATAGAATTTTTAATTTCGTTAACTTCTTCATATGTAGTCTGTTTTGTCATATTTTTAGCCACTACTTATCACCTCCATTTTAGGATACTAATTTATGGACGATGTCATTAAGTTCCAATTAGAGTCATCTTTAGTTAATACGGCTGGCTTTTCCAAGGATATACTTATATTTCCTATATAATTTAATGTAGAAGGAAGGACAATATATTTTAATTTATTACAGCCTAAACAAATAGACTCTCCAAGATTTGTTACTCCTTCAGGAATTTCGATGCTAAACAAATTGCTACACTCTCTAAACGTGGAGGCCTTAATTTCCGTGATAGTTGTTGGCAATTCCACATGTGAAAGATTTTTACAATATTTAAACGCTTCCGCCCCAATACTAGTTACACCATCAGGTATTTTTATACTATTCATATTTTGGCAATTATAGAAAGCTTGACTACCCACGCTTATTAGGCTATCCGGTAAAGTTACAATAGTAAGGTTTGTGGAGTCATAAAATGCTTTGTCTCCTATAGCAACAACTCCTACTGGAACTTCTACGTTGGCCGATGTTCCCTTATAGAGAACCAATACTTTGTCTACTATATAAAATGATTTCTTGTTATAATTTATTGGCTTTTCTTCTCTTTCTATAAATAGTTCTTCTACAAATATCTTTTCTACAAACGTTTCTTTAACAAATTTTTCTTGGCTATTTATTTCATTATTTATTGAGGTATCTTTGTAGATATCACTAACTTCTTCTTTAGGAAATAAGTTTTGTATAAATTGGCTCATTTGAGAAAGTAATTTATTCATAATTGTATTTTCCTTTTTTTTAATATTATTGTATTTTTATTTTAACCTAATCTTAAAAATGAAACAAGTGTAAAATATAAAAAATATATTGCAAATGAATAAAACTTAAGATAAAAACAAATCCCAAATATCATCATCCGAAGTTATCATTTTTATCGTGTTAGAAGAAACCTCAATATCTCCTATATATTTTAGATTTCGATGGATAATTATGCTTTTTAAGTTTGTACATCCTGAAAACATTCCTTTGTTTATTTGAGTAGTGCTCTCGGGTATTACAAATTCATCTAAAAGAATACAGTTCTTGAATGCTTTATCTCCTATATATGTTACAAATTTCGGTAGCTCAATGTGCTCTAATTTACTACAACCAGAAAATGCTTCCTTCCCTATTTCGCTCGTATTCATAGGCAATGTTACCTCTTTTAAATTAATACAGTTATAAAACATAAAGGCACCAATTTTTAATACAGTATCTGGTATTTTGATCTGAGTAAGACTGCTACAGCCCCAAAATAAGGCGGATCCTAAAGATAGTACAGAGCTAGGAAGATCAACATATTTTAAGCTACTACATCGACTAAAAACTCCTATTCCAATGTGTGTTATGGATGGTGATAAATTAATTTTTTGCAAACTGCTACAAAAATCAAACGCAAACCGTCCTATACTAGTTACCGTTTCGGGGACTTCTATTCTCGTTACATGCTGACATTTGTAAAACGCTTTTTCATTTATGACTGTCACTCCATATGGTATGGTCACTTTAGGTTCGGATCCCATATAGCGTACTAATACATTATTTAGAATATAAAAATCTTTCCAACTGTAGTTTAATATACTGGAACGGTTTTCTTCATCCGATATTTGATATTTAGCATAAACGAAATTTTCCACAGCTGCTTTTGCTAGTTGTGGTTGCCACATAAATTCGTTTATTAATCTCTTTTGAATCAGCTCTATTGTATGCGAATCTTTTGCCGATTCTACATACACTCCAACGGACGCTGCTACATCCAATTCTATAGCTAAGAGAAGCATTTTTATATCTGGATGACCGTTTAACTTATCATGAACCAATTTTTTTAGTTTTGCTTTATGCTTATAAATGTTTTCACCATGTTCTTTGTATATATGCTTTAAAATTTCTGCTACTTCATTCATAATATTTATCTCCCTTTCTGAATATCTATTTATAATGAATATTTTACATGAACTCATGAATTTAAACAAGTATAAATTTAAATAAAACATGATTAAAATTTATTGTTGGATATATCATAATACTTTTTTTCAATATAAACGTAAATAAAATATACTTACAAATTATTGTTGGATATATCATAATACTTTTTCTGACTAAATTATTCGGTCAATACTGTTGCTGGACATAATTGCCTGTATATGAATGAGGATACTTATAGCCTATCCCTCGGCCTAATTCCCGAGCGCCAGAATAATAATGCAGAGCAACCAATATTGGGATCTGAGCATCTTATGTTTTTTATAAATGATGCTCAGATTATGTCGTCATGATTGTCTCCTTATTTATTTTTGGATATATGATAATACTTTTTTCCAACCAAATTATTCGGCAAATACTGTTGCTGGACATAATTGCCCTCATATGAATGTGGATACTTATACCCTATCCCTCGGCCTAATTCTTGAGCGCCAGAATAATGAGAATCTCGCAAATGATCCGGTACTGGGTCAATGTCTATATTCTTTATGTCTGATATCGCTTCTTCTATACCTACACAGCAGGCGTTACTTTTTGGGGCCATTGCTATATATGTCACTGCTTGCGATAGTATTATTTTGCTTTCCGGCATCCCGACTCTTTCTACCGCCATCATAGCGTTTGTAGCTATTATCAGGGCTATTGGATCAGCATTTCCGATGTCTTCACTAGCGCAGATTATTATACGTCGGGCTATAAATTTTATATCTTCGCCTGATTCTAACATCCGAGCTAAATAATGTAGAGCAGCATTGGGATCTGAACCTCTCATGCTTTTTATAAATGCTGAAATTACATCGTAATGATTATCTCCCTTTTTATCATAATTTAATATTCTTTTTTGCATGCACTCACTAGCTACTTTGTCTGTTATCTCTATCTTTCCATTTGCATTTCTCTTCGTCGTCAACGTCGCTAATTCGATCGCATTTAATGCGACCCTCGCATCTCCGGATGAATTTGTAGCTATAAAGTTGGCTGCCTCTTCTGTTAAATGAGCATCGTATGATCCTAATCCGGCCTCTTTGTCTGATATAGCTCTCTGTAAGATGGCCACAATATTTTCTTTCGAAAGCGGATACAATTCGAATATCAACGATCTGGACAGCAATGCTCGGTTTACCTCAAAATATGGATTCTCAGTTGTGGCCCCTATTAATATTACTGTACCATCTTCGACGGCCGGCAATAATACGTCTTGTTGGGCCTTGTTAAACCGATGTATCTCGTCTATGAATAAAATGCTTTTTCTCCTAGATGTTGCTAGTCTATCTTTAGCGTCCTTTATTAACTTCACTAAATCTGTTTTTCCACTTGTGGTCGCATTTAATGTCTCAAAATTTGCTTTCGTCGCGTTAGCTATTATTTTTGCTATCGTCGTTTTTCCTGTACCCGGCGGTCCATAAAAAATTATCGACTGTAGCTTATCTGCAACAATCGCTCGGCGTAATAATTTTCCTTCCGATAGTATGTGTTCTTGCCCTACGATATCGTTTAAATTTTTTGGCCTTAGCCTTAATGCCAGTGGCGAATCAATATTTTTCTTACTTACATAATCAAATAAATCCATAATTTTCCATCCTTTGCTATTCGTGCTATCCGTTATATTAATTTAAGCAGTCTTTAATTTCAAGGCTAGTTTGAGGGGTTGCCACAAATGAATATTTCAGTTGACTTTTAGGTTGTTATTAATGCGACAACCCCCTTTCACTCTCCCTTTAGTTGACATCCCCTAACCTCTTAGTCAGTTTCGCTGACAGCTCAAATTAAACTCTTGCTAAAAAAATGATTATCTGTTAATCTATCTTAGCCTCTCAGTCAGCTAAAGCTGACAGCTCTCAACCTCTCAGTCACTACGTGACAGCTCTCCTAAAAGGAGAGCCTGGGCGGAGAGCCAAAGTACGGGGGCTAATATTGTTAAGGATGATAAAAATGAATAAAAAAGTATTGACTAAAGCACAACAAATAGAAAGAAGCCTTATAACAACTTATAAAAAAAACATTTGGAGTAAGTTTGTTAAAGGTATAAATGAATATCAATTAATATCCGATGGTGATAAAATAGCTGTGTGCATTTCCGGCGGTAAAGACTCTTTTGTTTTGGCCAAATGTATGCAAGAACTTTTAAAGCATGGTCGTAGCAATTTTGAGCTAGAATTTATAGTAATGGATCCGGGATATAATGTTAAGAATAGGGAGCTAATCATGGCTAATGCTGAACTAATGGATATCCCGATCAAAGTTTTTAACAGTCCGATCTTTAGTGTTGTAGCAGACGTAACGGAAAGTCCATGTTATTTATGCGCTAGAATGAGAAGAGGATATTTGTACAAAGCCGCCCAAGACTTAGGTTGCAATAAGATTGCATTAGGTCATCATTTTGACGATGTAATAGAAACGACATTAATGAACATGTTATACAGTGGTGAAATAAAAACAATGATGCCGAAGCTAAAGAGCTTGAACTTTGATCGTATGGAGCTTATTCGGCCATTATACATGGTAAAAGAAAAAGATATTATAGCCTTTCGAAATTACAACGAATTAAATTTTCTGCAATGTGCATGTCTTATGACAGAAAGAATAGCAACCAACAATGTTGATTCTAAGAGACAGGAGATGAAACAACTAATCAAGAATTTTCGGGCCATTAACGAGCATATAGATATGAATATTTTTCAAAGTATGCATAATATTAATTTAGAAACAGTATTAGGAACTAGAAAAGGTGGTGCACTCTCCAGTTTTTTGGACAGCTATTAAAAGAGAAATTACAATAAATTAAATGAATGTTTTATGACAGAAAAAATAGCAACCAACAATGTTGATTCTAAGAGACAGGAATTGAAACAGCTAATCAAGAATTTTCAGGCTATTAACGAGCATATAGATATTAATATTTTTCCAACTATGTATAATATTAATTTAGAAATAGTATTAGGAACTAGAAAATGTAGTGCACTTTCAAGTTTTTTGGACAGCTATTAAAAGTTGAATTGAATAATATTAAATAATTTTTTTGGTTAAACGGTAATAATTGCTAATTTTTAGGCAATACTCTTTTGGGAAGTACGATAACTCCATACTTGATTTTATAACAAATTTTTGTTAACATATATAAATGAATTTAAAATTTTGTCAAAAGGAGTTAAAAATGGAATTTTTAGTTGACTTACACACTCATACTATTTCCAGTGGTCATGCCTACAGCACATTCGACGAAAATGTACGATTTGCAAAAGAGCATGGCATTAAGCTTTTAGGTATATCAGATCATGCACCATCTATGCCGGGTGGAGCACATTTATATCATTTTACAAACCTTAGAGCAGTTCCAAAAGAAGTTTATGGTGTTAGAATTTTAAGAGGAGTAGAACTAAATATAATAGATTATAGCGGAACCATAGATTTGTCCGAAACAACTATTAGAAATTTAGACTATACAATAGCAAGCTTGCATCCGCCATGCATCGACTTTGCTGATATAAAGAGTGTGACTTATGCTCTTTTGGAAACTATGCAAAATCCTCTTGTAAATATTATAGGTCATCCAGGAGATCAACGCTATCCTCAAAATTTATATGAGATTACTAAAATGGCTAAAAAAACAAATACGTTACTAGAAGTCAATAATGCTTCTTTATCTCCGGATTGTTTAAGAGTCGGTGTAAGAGAAAGTTTGATAGAAATGTTATCTCACTGTAATAAGTTAGACCTTCCGATTATAGCTAATAGTGATGCGCATATTTGTTATGAAGTAGGCGATTTTACTAATACATTTACTTTATTAGATGCGGTAGAATTTCCAAAGGATTTAATACTGAATTTATATCCAGAAAGAGTATTAGACTTTTTAGGCATTCAAGATTAATAAAGATTAATAAAGTTTTAAAATGTTAGCATTTGAGGTAAAAATGAATAAGAAAAAAAGTGTAATTCAAAACTTATATAGTGCAATACTAAAGTTAGAATCAATCGATGAGTGCGATCTGTTTTTTAAAGATTTATGCACTCCAAATGAAATAAATGTATTAGCACAAAGACTAGAAGTTGCGAAATTACTATTGCAAGAAAAAACGTATATAGACATACAACATCTAACAAAAGCATCCACGGCTACGATAAGCAGAGTCAACAGAACAATATCCGATGGAGCAAAAGGTTATAAACGATTATTTGGCGGAAGACACTAAAAATACCTGCTCCTTAAAATATTTCTACATTTATATTTTAGGGAGCTTTGTTTTAGCAATACACATTATTTAAAGAGGTAAAAAAAATGAATTTAAATCCAATGCAACAAATAGCAGTAGAGCATGTAAACGGCCCCCTATTAATTTTAGCTGGAGCTGGGTCCGGAAAAACGAAAGTATTAACTAATAGAATAGAATACTTAGTTAATACTTGTGGCGTAAAACCTTGGGAAATTTTGGCTATAACCTTTACTAATAAGGCAGCCTTAGAAATGAAAGAAAGAGTTGCTGCCTTATTAGGGGATCAGATAGTTAAGGATATGTGGATCAGTACCTTCCACTCTATGTGTGTTAGAATATTGAGAAGACATGGTGACAAAATAGGTTATTTAAAATCCTTTAGTATTTATGACTCCTCAGATCAAAAAAGTTTGCTTAATTCTATCCTAAAAGATTTGAACATAAATGAGAAAAATTATCGACTCAATTCTGTACTAGCAAATATAAGTAATAAAAAAAATCGATTTATATTACCCAAACAAGCTCTAAAAGATAGTATGGGTGATTTTCATGAACATAATATAGCCAAGATTTATGATGTATATCAAGATAGATTATACGAAAATAATTCCATGGATTTCGATGATCTATTAGTAAATGTATGTATTTTATTAAGAAATCATCCGGATATATTAGAATATTATCAAAATAAATTTAAGTACATTCTATGCGACGAGTATCAGGACACAAACGGTGTCCAATATGAGCTGATTAAGCAACTATCATCTAGTCATAAAAATTTATGCGTAGTAGGCGACGATGATCAGTCCATTTATGGTTGGCGTGGAGCGGATATAAACAATATTTTGGATTTCGAAAATGACTTCGAGAATACCAAAGTAATAAAATTAGAACAAAATTATCGTTCAACCAAAAATATATTAAGAGCCGCTAATACGGTAATAGAAAATAATAAAAATCGAAAGAGTAAAACACTATTTACCGAAAATGAGCGAGGTTCATTAATAGAAATCCATATAGCCGATAATGAATATAAAGAAGCGGAAATCATCGCTGGCCAAATAGAAAAGGATATAAATGCTCACAAACAAGATTATCGTGACTTCGCCGTCCTATACCGTACTAACGCCCAATCTAGAGCCATAGAAGAAAAATTGATGCAGTATTCTATCCCTTATAGAATGTTGGGTGGCGTTAGATTCTATGAACGTCGGGAAATTAAGGACCTTATCGCCTATTTGAAAGTAATAGCTAATGATAGAGACGATATAGCTATCCGAAGAATTATAAATGTACCTAAAAGAGGTATCGGAGAAACTAGTATCGAGAAAATCCAAAAAATTGCACTTGAGAATGATCTGAACTTTTATGATGTGGCCAAAGATATCTATTATTACAACATCTTAAGTAAAGCGCCCACTGAAAAAATCATCTCTTTTATGAAATTAATTCACACCTTTAAAGAAATAGCCGAAAAAGAGAGTGTCGTATCATTATTAAGATTAGTAATTAAACAAATCAACTATATGGATTTTCTAAAAGAATCTTCGATCGAAGATGCAGAGGACAGAATAGCCAACGTATCCGAGCTAGTCTCCAAAGCCGCTATCTATTCTCAATCGGCTGAAAATCCATCCTTAGACGGCTTCTTAGAAGAAATTGCTCTCGTATCCGATGTAGATAATTACGATCAAAATAGTAACTCTGTTGTCCTTATGACTTTGCATAGCGCTAAGGGGTTAGAATTTCCTGTAGTATTTTTGCCAGGCTGGGAAGAGGGCCTTTTTCCTAGTTATATGAGTATTTCAGCCGAAGATAAAAGCCTATTAGAGGAAGAGAGAAGGCTCGCATACGTTGGTATCACTCGTGCTAGAGAAAAATTATACCTTTTGCAAGCTGAGTCTAGAATGACTTATGGTAGCAAAAAAATAGCTGTGGCCTCTCGATTCCTAAGAGAATTACCTAAAGATGTCTTGGAATTTAAAAATATGCCATTTAGGAAAAAATATTCGGAATCCATTAATCAAGGATCTGCTTATCGTTACTCTAACAATTATCCGAAAAACATGTCTGTAAAACAATCCGATCCGGTTAAATCTTATTCGAAACCTAAAACTTCGGACGAATTTAATTCTTATTCGAAACCTAAAATTTCGGACGAGTTTAATTCTTATTCGAAACCTAAAGCTTCGGACGAGTTTAGTATCGGCGATCGAGTTAGCCATCGTACTTTTGGCAAAGGTAAAGTCATCGGAGTCTTTAACATTGAGGGTAAACTTTTTGTTACTATCTGTTTCGATTCGGGCGACTTAAAAAAGGTTAATGCTAAGCTGGCTAAGCTAACCAAATTAACGAAAGAAGATACAATATAGAAATTTATAAAAGGTGGGGGAATATGGACAAATCTAAAAAATTAGAAAGAATGAAGCAGTTGACAACTATTTTGGATGAAGCTAATTTTTTCTATGAGCAAAAAAATGAAGAAATTATGTCTAACTTTGAATATGACAAATTAGTTGATGAGTTACAAACTTTAGAGACCGAAACAGGCGTAATCTTCGCAAATAGCGTAACTCAAAAAGTTGGATATAAAGTTAATAGTGAACTTATTAAAAAAACTCATGACTCTGCTATGCTATCCTTAGATAAATCTAAAGATATTAACGCTTTAAAAAAGTTTTTAGGCCAGAACGAAGGCTTACTCTCTTACAAGCTAGACGGCCTTACTATTGTTATCAAGTATAATGATGGCCTTATCCTAGAAGCTCTAACAAGAGGTGATGGCCAAATCGGCGAGGATATAACTGAAAATGCTAAAACTTTTAAAAATTTACCTTTGCACTTAAATTTTAAAGGCTCTCTTACTATCCGTGGCGAAGCTATTATATCTTCTTCTAATTTCGAAAAAATTAATGCTTCCGAAAATTATAAATATAAAAATCCTCGCAACCTTGCTAGTGGTAGCGTTAGACAATTGGATCCGAAAATTACTGCTAAGAGGAATATAGATTTCGTTTGCTTCGAACTTATAGAATGTAGCGAAAGCTTTGCATCCAAAAGTGACTCGTTAGATTTTTTACAATCCTTGGGCTTTGATGTAGTAGAATATAAAATCGTAAATGAAAATAATTTGGAATCCGAAATTGTTAATATGACCGACGACCTGTTTGCTAAAGACTTTCAGGCGGACGGTTTAGTGCTATCTTTTAACGACATACTATACAGCAAGTCTTTGGGCGTAACTTCTAAATTCCCTAAAGATTCCATCGCTTATAAATGGCAGGATCTAGAAGGCGAAACCTTCTTAAGAGCTATAGAATGGAATACATCCAGGACCGGACAAATTAATCCTGTAGCTATTTTTGATGAAATAAATTTAGAAGGAACTACTATTTCTCGAGCCAGTGTTCATAATATTTCTGTTTTGGAAGCATTAAAATTAGGTCTTGGGGACACAATAACTATTTATAAGGCCAACATGATTATACCTCAAATTGCTCAGAATTTATCCAAAACCGGGCCAGTCTCCATTCCTAATGTATGCAATGCTTGTGGCGGAGATACGGTTATTAAAAAAAATGCTAGCGCCAAAACTCTTCACTGTTCAAATCTAAACTGTCCGGCTAAACGATTAAAGCAGTTAAGTCATTTCGCTTCCAGAAATGCTATGAATATCGTTGGTCTCTCAGAAGCTACTTTAGAAAAATTGCCTATCCATGATCTAGCCGAAATTTACCACCTAGATAAGTATAGATCTCAGATTGTCAACATGAAAGGTTTTGGTGAAACATCCTATTTGAAGTTAATCCATGCTATTGATCAATCCCGATCCGTCCCTTTATTCCGATTCTTAACAGCTCTCGGTATCGATCAGGTTGGCCTTACTAATTCAAAAATCATTTGTAGCCATTTTAATAATGATTTTGATAAAATCCGTACAGCCTCTCAAGAAGAGTTAGAAAGCATAGATTCCATCGGCCCAATTATAGCTCAAGAAATTTACCAGTACTTTAGTAACAGTGCAAATAAAGTGTTGGTGGATAAGTTATTGGCTGAAATTAAATTCGAAAATGTCGATCCGCAGGAATCCGAATCTAATTCGTCAGCCTTACTAACTGATACTGTATTTGTTATTACCGGATCGCTTGTGCATTTCGAAAATCGTCAAGCTCTCCAATCTAAAATAGAAAGCCTTGGCGGTAAAGTGAGTTCATCCATTAGCAGTAAAACTAGCTTCTTGATTAATAATGATATCTCTTCTTCTTCGACAAAAAATACAAAGGCTAAACTTCTAGCCATTCCTATCATTACCGAAGAAGAATTTTTAAAAAAATTTTTACTTGATTAATTTTTGAAACACCATTAAGGAGAGAAAAATATTGTGGATTTATTGAAAGGTAATAATTTTGTTATCGCAGGAAAACTTGAACAATTCAATTCTCACAAAGATCTTAAGTTGAAAATAGAAAGTTTGGGTGGCCGAGTTAGCGCCTCTATCACTAATCAGACTAGTGTTTTAATTAGTAATGATAAAAATCCGTTGTCTAAAAAAAATAAAATGGCTCAGGAATTATCCATTCCTATTATGACAGAAGAGGAATTCGTCCAAACTATTAATTATAGTTGATTTTAGGAGGTGTATTTAATGGAAAAAGTAATTATTTTTGTAGCTCAAAAAAAGTTAGAAGATAATGATAAGAGCATTACAGAAGGGTTAGAAGAACTTCGAGAATTAGTAGAAACGGCTGGGGCCACTGTAGTTGGTGAACTAATTCAAAAAGTTGATAAAATAAATGCCAAGCATTATTTGGGCAAAGGAAAAATAGACGAACTTAAATTGTATATAGAAGAATTAGGTGCCACAGGAGTTGTGTGCGATCAAGAATTATCACCGTTACAAATGAAAAATCTAACAGAGATGCTAAACACCAAAGTAATGGATAGAACGCTAATAATTTTAGATATTTTTGCGCAACGAGCAACATCCAGCGAAGGTAAATTACAAGTGGAAATGGCACAACTAAAATATCAATATGCTAGACTAACCGGTGAGGGTATTTCCATGTCTAGGCAAGCCGGTGGCTTAATCGGAACAAGAGGTCCCGGCGAGAAAAAGTTAGAATTAGATAAGAGAAATATAAGAAAACGGATAGATCTTTTAGAGAAAGAATTATCCGAAGTAAAGCGTCACCGAGAAGTAATCCGAAAAAAACGTCAACGTGATAATATTAAAGTAGTTTCTATAGTCGGATACACCAATTCCGGCAAATCTACACTCTTAAATACTTTATCCGGTAGCGATATTTACGCTGAAAAAAAATTATTCGCAACTTTGGATACTACTACTAGAAATGTAACTTTGCCTTCTGGTACTTCAGTCAGGTTTATTGACACTGTCGGCTTTATTAAAAATTTGCCCCACCATTTAGTTAAAGCCTTTTATTCTACTTTAGAAGAAGCGAAATTTTCGGATATTATTATTCATCTAATAGATGCATCCAACGAAAATAATCCTAGCCATATTGAAATAGTAACTCAAACTTTGAATAAACTTGGTATTGAAGGTATGCCTATTTTAAAGGTCTATAATAAAATAGATGCCGATCACGTCTTTATAGATGATTCACTTGATGCTATATCAGTTTCGGCTAAAACTGGCTTAAATTTGGATAAATTATTATTTATGATAGAAGAAATTCTTTATCATGATATGAATAAATTTAATGTTATGATTCCTTATTCTTTTGCTAATATTGTCGCTTATTGCAATGAACATGGTGAAAAAGTGGAAATAGATTACCAAGACAAGGGAGTAAAGGTATCAGGTTTTATTCCTGCTAATAAAATTTATAAAATAGAACCATTTATTTTGGTCGAATAAAATAATATAAATATAAAATTTAAAAAAGATATCGCATTTATTGACAAAAAAAAAGTGAAAAAATCAAATATATTCCTAAATTTGGTACAGAAAATATATAAAATGTCGATTAATCGACAACTTGTTCGGTTTATGCGATATTTTTTACTGTCATTTTTTTTATATTTATGATATAATGATTTCAGAAGTGCAAAAATACTAAGGACAAAGGTGATAAAATCATGTACGAGAAAACTACAATAGGTCAACAATTAATCGATAACAAAAAACATACATATTATTTATTAGAAAAAAAATCAACATATGGTATTGAAATTACTGTACAACTAGAAAATAGCGATGATCAATATATCTGTACTCAAGTATATTTCACAGAGGATAAAGAATTGGCTAGAAAAATATGTCACAGAGTTTGCCAAGGTACCGTAACCGTTATAGGTCTTGAAGATGTACTTGATGATATAGTGGCTTAACGCCGAAATAATACAAAAAGAATAATTTAAAGAGGTAAAGGTTAAAAGTAAAAATAACCCATACCTCTTTTTCGCTGTTTATACTCTACATCACTATTGTTCGGATTCCTAAATTGTTAGATATACATTTTTCAATCTCATACATTTTTTCAGATTTGATTGATGCTAAAGGAGTAGTAGAAATAATTCTTTGTTTTGATATAGTTCTCATTTGGTCAGCCAATATTATGCTATCTTTATCAATGCCCTCATAATCAATTTTATCAATATAAATATGCGTAGGCAATTTCTTGCGCCTCGGCTTAGTACTTAGAGGTACACAAATAATATTCGGACTAAATTTGTTTCCTATGTCGTTTTGAATTATCACAACCGGCCTTATCCCACCTTGTTCACTACCGACTACATCTTGACCTAGGTCAGCAATGTATACATCTCCTCTCTTGAATTCCATTAAATTAACTTCGTGTACTGACATATAATTTTCCTTTCTTATAAATAAATTTACCCTCTTTCGTCCGTTATTAGGAATGTCAGACTTCTTATCAGCTTTAAATATAAAATAAAATAAGGATAAAACTGAAGCTGATTTACTATGTATTTTAAAAATGAAAGCTAGGACAAAAACTATAGGGTATTTATTAAATTAAGTATACTTCTTTTGAGAATTTTTGTCAAATAAAAAGTAATTATATTCTATAAGAAAATACAAAAATAATTTAATAGTCAATAGTAAAGCTTAAAAATATAAAAAAAGTAATGTAAATAATATATTCATTAAGAAATATATATATGAAATTATTTTATGCTATTTATTTAATATAAAATTTTTCCACAATAAAAAAAGCCACTCCATGTTATTCATGAAAGTAGCCTTTAATAAAAATTATTCTTATTAATTTGGATTAACAATTACTTCTAACGCTTGGTATTGTGGCGGAAGTGATAACGTCATAGTCGGACCACACATAATAGTCACGTTTTGGCCAGCCTTAAGATCATTAGCTGAAATATTTTGACCATTCTGAGTTATTATAGTCTCTGGTGATAAGTGAAAAATTTCTTGATCATAAGGATTATCTCCAATTACGATACTAGTAACATATTTATTTTCTTGCATAGAGCTAATAACTCCATCTATACTAATAGTTGTATCTATCTGTGATGGTATAGCGTCTGCTTCGGGAATAGTAATCGCTGGACCTTTATACTGCTCTACTGGTTTCAGGCAAGTAAGTTCGCCTTTGTCATTGTATTCATATATTACTGGATCTGGAATTACATGATCCGGATCTGACGGCATAACGGTACCGATTAATCTAGGATTAATTAAATATGCTTCAGTTTGAGGAGGTATGGATTTAGTTTGTACAGGAGAATGAAAAACTTCTACAGTCATCCCGTCAAAAATATCCTCAAAAGTACCTTCACCATTTACAAAGTAAGTATCGTCATTTATTAAAAGTGTGATCGAGTTAAATGCAGTATCTTCTTTGTTTACTGGTAATACTGTAATTTGTTTAAATTCAGGATCTATATTTTTGACTAATGCATGACTAATCTCTACAGCGTCTACAGGAATGAACACTGAAAAACTCGGAAGAATAACTGGAGTTGGTGCTTTTGGATTTATAGAATACGCTGGAGTTTGAGGTGGTAAAGATCTAGTCATCATCAATGAATGAGAAGCTTCTATTACCATACCTTCTTCTAAATCCTCTAAAGTGAGTTCACCGTTTGCAAAACTTGTATTTTCATTTATAGTTAACACAATCCAGTTAGGTGGTACATCTTCTTTACCAGCTGGAAGAATTGTTACAGTTTTAGCTTCTGTACTGATGGATTTAATAATAGCCTCGTTGATTGATATAGCATCCGCTGGAATGGCCACTGGAAAAATCGGTAAAATAGCTGGAGTTGACGCTTTTGGATTTATAGCATATGCTGGAGTTTGAGGCGGTAAAGATCTAGTCATCATCAATGAATGATAAGCTTCTATTACCATACCTTCTTCTAAATCCTCTAAAGTAAGTTCACCGTTTGCAAAATTCGTATTTTCATTTATAGTTAATACAATCCAGTTAGGTGGTACATCTTCTTTACCGGCCGGAAGAATTGTTACAGTTTTAGCTTCTGTACTGATGGATTTAATAATAGCCTCGTCGATTGAGATCGCATCAGCTGGAATCGGTTGTACCGGATAACTTGGTAATGTAACAGGATAATTTGCTAGTGCCATAGGCGGTGGTGTAGAGCATATAAATTTCGGATTAATTAAATATGCTGGCGTTTTACTAGGTATCGATCTAGTTATCATTTCCGAATGGTAAACTTCTACTATCATTCCTTCGACCATATCTTCAAGACTAGCATTGCCATTTGCAAAATATGTTTCGTTACCTTCCCCTATTGTTAATATAATGTAATTATAATGTTTATCCTCTATACCATCGCCTAAAGGTAATATTGTAATTTCGTTATTTTCCTTATTTATACTTTTAATTATAGCCTGATCAATTTTGATAGCATTATCGGGAATGATAACATCTATATTCATGTTCAACTCCTCTAATATATTAGGTTGTGGACATTCGATATGTGGTAAAGTAAGAATATTTCCTTCAGTTATACATTGCATTTGCATTCCAAAAATTTCTTCTAAGAAGTTTAAAGATATGAATTTTTTTCCATTATATGTTATTAAATCTTTAGATGTTAATACATTAGTTGGAAGTTTTACAGCAATATTTTCATCAGCTACAACTTCTTGATTAGCTTCGACGGTTATAGTAAACTCGGATACTTCGTTCACTGGTACAT
>LNZM01000146.1 GCA_002007295.1 Candidatus Epulonipiscioides saccharophilum
GAGAGATTAAGATTAGGTTAATTCAGATAACAATAAAAACTAATCCCAAGATCGATGCTTATCTTTTCAGCAAAGCTGACTGAGAGATTAAGATTAGGTTAATTCAGATAACAATAAAAACTAATCCAAAGATCGATGCTTATCTTTTCAGCAAAGCTGACTGAGAGATTAAGATTAGGTTAATTCAGATAACAATAAAAACTAATCCAAAGATCAATGCTTATCTTTTCAGCAAAGCTGACTGAGAGATTAAGATTAGGTTAATTCAGATAACAATAAAAACTAATCCCAAGATCGATGCTTATCTTCTTTATCATGGTTAGGTTAGGCTAGGCTAGCCTAGTTCAGATAGCAATAAAATTTTGTTTCATATAAAAATTATGGAGGTCATCTCAATGAAATTAACGAAATTATTATCTCTTACTCTTTTTGCGACATGCTTATTGGCAGGATGTTCAAGTAACTCGCAAAATAATTCTCAAAACTCAAATTCGGATATATATACAGAAGTTGGGACTTATCCGATTGTTAAAGAAGGCGAGTCAACATCCTTTAGTGTGTTTGCACCTCTTCGACCTAGCGTAACTACATACGATGCTAATACAAATCCATTTACAGCCTACATGGAGGATTTAACAGGTGTAACGCTCGATTTCACAGAAGTGACTAGTAGCGATTCTAAACAAAAGTTTAATGTGATGATGACTAGCGGAGAATATACAGATGTTATTTTAGATATGTCCCTTGGTCTTTCTGAATTGTTACTTTATGGTCAGCAAGGAATATTTTTACCCTTAAATGATTTGATAGATCAATACGCTCCAAACATTAAAAAAGCTTTAGAAGAAAATCCGATCGTTAAAAATACTTGGACGTTAGAAGATGGTAACCTTTATGTTGTTCCCAGAATCGGTAGTGCTGCTCACAGCCAAACTTCTTATAGAATGTGGCTTAACCAAGAATGGCTAGATAATTTAAATCTGGCCGTTCCAAAAACTACCGAAGAATTTTATCAAGTATTAAAAGCTTTCAAAGAAAAAGATGCAAACGGAAATGGCGATCCAAATGACGAAATTCCTCTATCTGGTTCGATAAAAGCTTGGAACGGCGACCCTATGCCATTTATTTTAAATGCTTTCATTCCTGCTTCGCCAACCACCGGATATATCAATATAGATGAAAACGGAAAACTTTATTATGTTAAATCCACGGATGAGTTCAAAGAATATTTAAAATACATGAATAAACTTTATTCCGAAGGTTTGCTAGATGAATTCATTTTTTCGCAGGGCAAAGATGAGCTTCTAAAATTAGGCTCCAATCCTGAAATTGCTATCTTAGGTGCTACCGGCGGTGGATCGGCTTCCGTCATTTCCAACATAGCCAACGTTGATAGGTGGACTCAATACATTGCTCTACCTCCTTTAGAAGGACCGACTGGTTTAAGATCAGCAGCAAATAGTCCTAATTATGGTATGTCTTCGATGGTTATAACTAATAAATGCGAAAATCCTGAAGCCGTTATGCGATACTTCGATTATATGTACACAGTCGACGGTAGAATTTTTAATACTTTAGGTTTCTTAGATGAAGGTCGCTATATTCTGGCTCCCGAAGGATCCATTAACTTGATTAACGAACCTGCTAAATATACTAGATTATCCGGTGATCAGATTACAGATTTGTCTTGGAATAGTATGGGCCCTTTGTATAATTGGGAGGGCTACGAACTAGAGTTTACTGTTACTCAGCCGGCTGAACATGATATAGAATACGTTTTATATAATTCCGCCGTTAATGATTATATTCCAGTGGCTCAGGACGAAGCAACCATGTTGCCAAAACTTGCTTATAATACAGATGAATCTAGATTAATCGTAGACGTAGTAACTAACTTAAATTTATATGTAGACCAGGCGGTTGCAGCCTTTGTAACTGGTCAAGAAGATATTGAAAGTGGTTGGGCAGATTATCTTGCACAACTTGAAAAACTTGGATTAAGCGATTATATAGCAGTAAATCAAAGTGCTTATGACCGCAAAATGGATAGCTTAAAATAACTAACCTCTCAGTCAGCTTCGCTGACAGCTCTCCTAGAAGGAGAGTCTGGGCGGAGAGCCATGGCAGGGAGCCTAGACTATAGACAGATTTGTTGTCTATAGTCTTTTTTTTAGAAATTATTGAGATTTATTTTTGTGTATAAATAAGATTAATTGGGGTATTACTAGTTTCAATTAGATAATAAAAGGAGCATAAACATGGATTGTAATGGTGTATTTCATCGAACTTCTGAACACATGTGTTACCCGTTAAATGTTGATGAATTGATTATTAATATTAAGACAGGCTATGACGTAGAAAAGGTTTATATTTGGTATGGAGATCCGTATGAATACGGAATAATGGGCGGAGAAGCCAAATGGAAGGGCAAAAAGCAATACATTCCATTCAAAAAAAATCTTGCTACCCAAATTTGGTGGACAACCACTTTGACACCGGAATTTAAGCGTTGCAAATATTATTTTGAACTGCATACAAAGAGCGGTGAAATTTGGTATTATTTTGAAGATGGGCTATTAAGTCAGGAAGAAATGGAACGGGACAAGAAAATTTTACAGTGTTTTTTTATGCCATGGATGAATATTATAGATATTCAGGCAACACCGGACTGGGTAAATGAGACGATTTGGTATCAAATTTTTCCAGATCGTTTTTACAACGATAAAAATCCGCTAAAAACCACGCCTTGGAGAGAAGAAGGAAAGGTTACAAACAAGGAAATATTTGGCGGAAACATATCTGGAATACAAAAAAAGTTGGATTATTTACAAGATTTAGGAATTACTGGTATATATTTTACACCTTTAATGGAAGCAGAATCTATTCACAAATATGACACAACTGACTATACAAAAATTGATCCATGCTTCGGATCTAATGAAGAGTTTAAAGAATTGGTAAATCAGGCTCATGAAAAAGGGATCAAAATAATGATTGATGCTGTATTTAACCATAGTGGACGTAAATTCAAGCCATGGTTAGATGTAATAGAACGAGGGCACGATTCAAAATATAAAGATTGGTTTATGATAAATGACTGGGATCAAGTAAGCAAACGAGGGGATACAAAAGACGGTCGATTTTACACTTTTGCATTTACAGATCAAATGCCGAAACTCAATACTAACAATGATGAAGTGATAGAATATTTTTGTAAAATATGCGAATTTTGGATTACAGAATTTAATATTGATGCTATCCGCTTTGATGTGGGCAACGAAATATCGCATACATTTTTAAGAAAGCTAAAGCAAAGAGTACGCAAACTAAAGCCGGATATTTATTTATTAGGCGAGATTTGGCATAATGCTATAAACTGGCTTACGGGAGAAGAGTACGACTCGGTTATGAATTATCCATTAAGTACCAGTCTTTCAGATTTTTTCTTAGATGATAAATTAACTAAAGAGGATTTAGAACATAAGATTAATCGCTGCTATACAATGTATATGCAACAAACGAATAATGTTCTATTTAATCTTTTAGACAGTCATGATACCCAAAGGCTTATAAATATCTGTAAAGGAAACTTAGGACAAGCATTGCAGCAGTTAGCGATATTATTCACAATGCCCGGAAGCCCTTGCATTTACTATGGTACAGAAGTCTTTCTGGAAGGATCCTATGACCCGGACTGCAGAAGATGTATGCCTTGGAATAAAATCGAGAATCTAACTGAATATCAAATGCGAATTAGTAAAGTCAAAGAGTTGATAGAATTACGCAAGAGCTATAAAGCCGCTAGGAGTCTACACTATCATTTTCAAAATAATTATGCTAATTCTCGTTGTGTAGAATATATCAGACTAGATGAGAATGTCCCTAATTTGAAAATTGTATTAAATTGTTCTAAAGAAATTGTTAACATTGTTCATACGGACAAAGTCTTATTTGAAAACGGTTTTATTGATGGACAATTAAAATCGGACGGTGTTGTAATCTTTAAATTAGAGAAGTAAATTTTATAATATTTTTTTTATGAAATAAGTTTTATTATTATTTTAATTTCGCTATAAAATTTATGAAATATTTTCTAGATATTCTGTGTATAATTTTTCGATTTGATTGTATAATATACAGTGTATATCCTTAAAAGATAAGTTAGGTTCCATGATAAATTGCCAATAAATACATGATACTAATTTATTTTTTTGGTAAATACTAAATATCATAAATATCAAATCAGAAAGGGAGCGAAAATATGAAAAAATTCAAATGTTTGATTATGGCATTGCTCATGACTAGCACAATGTCTGGTTGTTTTTTTGGTGGAGATGACACACCGGATGTTGTAGTATCACCTGATGGTACAGTTCCGACTGGCGGAATAGATGCTTCAATAACTGTTCAGGCTGAGGCTTCGTGGGTACCTTACTATGAAGCTGCGGTAGCTAGAGTATTGGTTGATAATCCATTATCCGATATTGAAATCATCGAGATGGGTCCATTTGATCTTTTTGATTTACTTGATTCTACTTCTATAACTAACGAAGATGTCGCCGACGTTTTTGCTATACCGCTTGATAGAGTTTATGGCATGGCTCAGAATGAAGTTTTAGCCTCACTGGATGCACCAGCTATGGCTGCAAAAGTTGGCGGATGGACTGATTTCGATGCTGGACTTGGTGGAGCATTTAAGATTGATGGCAATTATTTAGCCTTTCCTCTTAACATCGAAACTTTAGTAGTTTATGCTAATAAAGCAAATGCGGCTACCCACGATATAGACCTTACTAAGCCAGTTGAATTTACAGATCTAGGTTATGAAGATATGTTAAGCGTTGTCCATGATGCTTGGTTCGGCGTTGCTTTCACAAACTCTATTGATTTGAATTTATTAAGTATGAGTCCTGATGGTAAATTTACAACAGATTTAACAAAGGACTTCTCCCAATTAACACCAGCACAACAAGATTTCTTTAAAACACTGTATCAATATTGGAAATCTCATTACGACAATGCTACTGACCTTTGGGATAAAGGAGCAGCTTGGGGCTATGTAGATTCATCATTTACAACCGGCGGACCGACATCGTTACGTATCGATGGACCTTGGGCTGCACCGGCGATGGCTGAAAAAACTAATAATGGTGCAGATCTAGAAGTACTTCCTTTAGATACTATAATAGTTAATGGCAATCCTCTGACTCACTGGAAAGGTGGATGGGGCCTTGCTATCAATGCTAGAATCGAAGAAGATCCAGCCAAAATGGCTCTAGCAGAAGATTTAATTATGGAACTTGTTAATCCTAAATATGCTGCTGACCTCTTCGAAAATACAGGCAAAATCTTAGAAAACGTTTCCGTTGAGCAATACAATAATATGCCAAATCTTAGCGATATGAATAAGAAAATTATTGATGCAACCATAGTTTCTTATAACGAATCTATAGCCAGACCTCTATTTACCGAGTGGGGTCAAGTTTGGGGAACATGGCAAAATGCATTACTTTCTTGGTCAGCTACTCAGCCTAAGAATGTAGAAGAAGCTTATGCCCAAGTTCAGGCTGCCTTTAAAGCTATGATGGCCGGTTTCTAAAAAGTCTTCTCCTCTAATAAGTAAGGTAAAACGAAGCTTACGGAAGGAATTAGAAGCATACTACCGCTCCCTAACATTCAAATCTCGAGTAATTTTTATCTTTATTCTGTATCCTAAACCTCGGGATTTGAATTATAATAAATATCAAAATATAGAAAGGATTGATGTATATAATAATATTTAAATAATTTGCTGATAGAGAGGATTGATGTATACAATGTTTGCGAATATTAAGATGCCGCAATCGATTTTTTATACTATTGTGATTGCCTGTTCTACATTAATATTTTGCGAATCTATTCAAGTACTTTGGCGTTCGGGTAATCCGGAATATTTTGAGCTTTGGGGAGAAAAATACATGTTAGTTTTATACGGTCACTTCTTTGAAAGAATAACTGTCCCTGTATTACTGGCTCTTTACACTTATGTTAGTTTTGCAAAAATCAGGGTAGGTAAATTATTCTGTTTAGTTTGGGAAGTGATGCTCATAGGTGGCGTAATTTCTTGTGCAATGGAGCAAGATTTTTCAAATATTCTATATTATATAAAATTAATTGCGTATGGTGTCAACATGATCATTTTATTAAAGCTTTGGCAAGTTATCGATGATGAAGTACAGGATAGAAAGCTAAGATTACGAGCAAGAGATGAAGAGTTAGTTAATGAGCATCTAGTTTGAGGTTGCCAGTAAAGAATGAAGGAGGACGACACTTGGATCAAAAACTTTATGACTATATAGGTAATTCTTACAAGCGTAAAAATCTATATTTGCAAGAAGTAGCAGATTTAGAAAACGAAATTGCACGTACAAAAGACAGAAAAACAAAAGCTGCTTTGAAAGCCAAGTTAGTAGCTTTATTAAAAAGCAAGGATTTACATGAATATGTAAAATCTTTACGAGAGTATGAAGAAAGAGAAAAAGCATTTTTAGAACAATTAAAGCAAGATAGTGAAGCATACAAAGCTTCATTCACATCTGATAATAAAAAAGTTAACACATTAAAAATGCGTTATTTTAAAGCAACAAAAGAAGAAGAATTTTATAAACCGTATGTAGATTTATGTTATGATGCTGAAGTTAAGTATAAATCAGCTTTTGTAATATTCGAACAGATGAAAGAAGTAATAGACCATCTAGAATCTAATCTAAAAGATTTGGCCGAAGCAAAAGTATCAGCAAAAAACAAAAATCCGCAAAAAGAGTCTGAAGGTAAAAAAGCATACAAAGTTAAAAAGGCCGAAGTTGATAAACAATATAAAATAAGCTTAAAGAAACTAAAAGAGAAGAAGAAGGAAGGCCTAATTTCTAATAAAGCATTAGAAAATGAAAAACGCCAACTGATAGCTAAAAAGAAGAAGGATATTTCTATTTTAGCAAATTCGCTTATTCCTTCTAAATATTATAAAGAAGTTGTAGAAAATAAGACCTACGAAACAACTAAAGCAGTAAAGCAAAAGTTGGCCGTCATAGATGATAATGAATCCAATGTTTTGAGGACCGTACCATCAGAAGTCGAGAGCAATCTTGCCGGCCGTGCTCTTGCCACTTGCTGGCTACCAGGTCTTGGCCAATATCTAAATGGTCAAACCACCAAAATGTGGCTGTTCCTTATGGGCTCATTCTTTATTTACTGCATTGCTATACCTTACGCTTTCGGATTTGGAAATTATCAGGCAGAAGGTCTTAAAAGTCTCGTAACTTTAGCTAACGGTACTTCTAAACTTAACAAATCCATGATCTTCATGGTTGAAGGTATTATTGCTTTATTTATGATTCTATTGGGTATCGGGATATTTATAATAAGCTACATTGACGTTAAGCATGTAGCAAAAAATATCGTAAAAGGTATTCGACCTAAAAACTGGTTTGAAACTAAACGTGGCATATTCGAAGAAGGTTTTCCTTACCTGGTTTCTTTGCCAGCATTCATTGTTATTCTATTTATAGTAATCGTTCCGCTATCCACAACTATTTTGCTATCCTTTACAAACATGGATCCAAAGCATCAATCTAAGTTCCAGTGGGCTGGCCTAAAAAATTATTTAGAGTTGGCTACTGCTGAAGGTATGATTGGTACAGTATTCTGGGCGATTTTAGGCTGGACATTAATTTGGACTTTTGTTGCAACTACTTTCGCTATTGTAATCGGCTTTGGTTTAGCTCTTTTAACAAATAATGAGCGAATTAAGGGCAAAGGATTTTTCCGAGGCGTATTCATATTACCTTGGGCCATTCCTGGATTTATCAGTATCATGTTCTTTGGAATTATGTTTGCTCGCCAAGGGATTTTAACTCAAATTTTAAATAATATTACAGGACTAACTTTGGATATCAAAAACAATCCTATACAAACTCGAATAGTACTGATTTTAATGCAAGGCTGGCTAGGTAGTGCCTATGTATTCTTGTTGTCTACCGGTGTTCTACAAGCTATACCGGCGGATTTATACGAAGCGGCCCAAATAGATGGAGCAACATCTTGGCAACGATTGGCTAAAATTACACTTCCTATCGTTTTATTCCAAACTGCACCTCTTTTGATTGGTCAGTATACTTTTAACTTCAATAACTTCTCCATTATCTATCTATTTAATGGCGGTGGACCTTTCAATCCAACCATTTATGGAAACTTAGCAGGTTCTACTGATATCTTGATTTCTTATATCTATAAATTAACTATGGATAATCAGCAACAAGCTGTCGGTGCGGCGGTAACCATGATTATTTCACTTGCATTAATGATATTTACATTCATTGGATTTAAAAATTCTAAAGCGTTTAAGGAGGATTAGACTATGACATTAAAAAAGAAAAAGTCAAACCTTTATCTTGGAGATCGACAACCCTTAAACACAGCAGGTAAAATAGGGTTAGGATTTAGCTACGCTGCCTTGATTTGCTGGACTATTGCAATTATTTGGCCAATATGTCAAATGATCGTATCCTCTTTTAACGGTATGCAACAAGAATATATTGTTATGAACGGCGGATTCTCTTTTTCTATAGAACACTTTGAATATTTGTTTACTGACACTCTATATCCAAAATGGATGCTAAACACTATATTCATATCCGTAAGCACAGCATTTATAACTTTATTATTTGTTTCGTTTACTGGATTTGCTTATTCTAGATATAGATTTAAAGGCCGAAAAGCATCACTTATGACGATAATGTTAATACAAACCATTCCGTCTTTTGCGGGCTTAACAGCATACTTTACGATGTATTCAATTATTTCAGATGTAATGCCATTCTTTTCACGCCAAATGATGTTAATCTTAATATATTCTGCAGGAGGTATAGCCGGAAATACGTTTATACTAAAAGGTTATCTAGATTCTATATCTATGGAACTGGATGATGCAGCAAAAATAGACGGTTGCTCTAACCTTAAAGTATATAGACTAATAATATTACCGATAGCAAGACCTATGTTAGCAATTATTGCTTTATGGTCATTCTTAGGACCATTCATGGACTATCTATTACCAAAAGTAATCTTAACAAATCCTGAAGCATACACTTTAGCAGCTGGTCTATTTACATTTATAAATGACAAAGAAAATATGAATGAACCAGCTTTTGCTGCCGGCGGATTATTGATCGCTGTACCAACCGTTATTCTCTTTACTGTACTTCAGAAACAATTGATTTCTGGACTTGCAAGTGGGGCTGTAAAATAAATTTATAGCTACTTTAGAAGTTGCGATATAAACAGTAAATATAGAAAATTTTAATCTTTTTTTGGATCTGGCTTTCTAAATAATAACCTATTCTAGTCAGTCAGAATCCTAAATAATGGACATGGAGGAGGCAAATATAGTGAAAGTAATATTAGATAACATCGGAAAGAAATATGAAGGTCGTGAAAATTTTACGCTTAGAAATATCAACCTAGAAATAGAAGATAAAGATTTTTGTGTTATACTCGGTCCATCCGGATGTGGCAAAACAACCCTTTTACGTATGATTGCTGGCTTAAATTCAGTAACAGAAGGCGACTTAATTTTCGGCGATAGACGTGTTAATAAAGTCCCATCCAAAGATAGAAATATAGCTATGGTTTTTCAGTCTTATGCATTATATCCGCATATGACCGTTTACGATAACATGGCATTTTCATTAGCAATGAGAAAAGAGCCTAAAAAATTGATTAACGAACGAGTTATGGAGGCAGCCAAAGTTCTCCAGATCGAAAATTATCTGTATTCTAAGCCATCAGATATATCCGGTGGTCAGCGACAAAGAGTTGCTCTCGGCCGGGCAATGGTTAGAAAGCCTAAAGTATTCTTAATGGATGAGCCACTATCTAACTTAGATGCTAAATTAAGAGAACATATGAGAGTTGAATTAGTTAAGCTGCATAAATCTCTTGAAACAACATCCATTTATGTAACGCACGACCAGGTTGAAGCAATGACCATGGCTACGAAAATAGTTCTTATGAATGACGGAAAAATTCAACAAGTTGGTAGCCCTGAAAACTTTTATAACAGACCTGAAAACGTCTTCGTAGCTAAGTTTATCGGCTGCTGCTGCTCTCTAGGATTTTCTTGTGTCGACATGTTAGAAGTTAGAAACAGTGTTTGATACAAGTGTTGCTCTATTTAATTGTTCTGCCTTGTGTCTCACTAATAGAACTTCATTTCACTCCGTCATTCTGCTGCTGAAGAGGATGCTGTTAAAGTAGCATGGCTTATTCAATTGTCTGTGTAAGATAATCCCTCAGCATGAATTTCATAAAAAAGCACAATGGAAAATTCTTTTTAATGTTGAATTTAAGGTGAAAATTAATCATCCTTATCTCAGCAAGCAAATGCCTGTCATGCTGCACCTTCTGCAGGCGGTCCTTGCTTTAGGGATTCAAATATCATAGGCAAAAGGGTTTTAATGTCCCTATGAAGAGGTAGCAAGAGACATAAATAACCCTGAGGTCTCACTGACAGCTTGTTACTCAGTCTTTATTAGCAAAAAGGGCCTATAAATCATGGCCTTGAAAATGATTAGCTCAACACGAGCTATGGTTTGTGTCAGCAAAGAAGTGAATGGAAATAAGGGAAAGACTGAGAGAGCTTGGTGGATGTGGTGCAAAAACAACTGTTAAACTGGGTATTTAATGTATTTAATCCAAGACCGTGATGATCCTCATCTCACATTAAACTAATCTGGATTTCAGATGGGGAAATATTCCATGACCAAATCAAACTCCAAATCTAGCTGAATCAATTTTGCTATAAAAATGCACTAGAGCCAGCGTTGCCTTGACAATGTATTAATGTCACACTTGTTGCACCGGATAATGAATGCCTTGTATTCCACCCTTCCTCACTCTCAACCAGATGAATTTTAGGGACCTTGAAAAGTAGTTCCTCTGCAATTTTCGACCTTTCGAAAGCTTCCCACCTCTGTCTGGCTCCCCTGGGGTTCTTGACAGAGCTACAGCCCTGGGCATCATCAAAGCCCTTCTGCAAAATCTCTGACA
>LNZM01000147.1 GCA_002007295.1 Candidatus Epulonipiscioides saccharophilum
AGAAAACAGTATACATTTGGATCCAAGGATATTAGAAACACCATCGTTTGCGGTGCAAAGTACATTGAAAGAAGTATATGCTTTTGGACAAATAGCAAAGAGCAATCTTGCTAACTCGTTTGAAGCAATCTTCAATAAGGACGAAAACAAGGTTCAGGAAGTAATAGAAACGGAAAAGAAAATTAATTTTATTCAGCATGAACTTAATAACTATCTAATTAAATTATCCAATGTTTCGCTGTCCATAGATGAGACATCAACAGTAAATACTTTGTTTCACAGTGTTAGTGATATAGAGCGTGTTGGGGATCATACCGAGAATATAGCAGAGTTGGCTCAAAGCTTGATTAAATCCGAAGTTAGTTTTTCCGAATCGGCGGTGACAGAGTTGACTGAGATGACTAATTTGGTTATGGAAAACTACTCTAGCGCTTTAGAAGCTTTCATTAATAATGATTTAGAGTTAGCTAAAAAAGTTTATGAGCTAGAAGAAAAAGTTGATAAAATGGAAACCCGCCTAAGAAAGAAACATATTAAGCGTTTATCTGAAAACAGATGTAATTCTTTGGCCGGAATCGTGTTTATAGATATAATTTCAAATTTAGAAAGAGTTTCAGACCACGCAGTTAATTTGGCAGATACAATTCTTGGCGATGATTATCACGAAGATGATGAGGAAAACATCGCAATGTAAATGAACTTTATACAGGGCTTTGCCGTTAGGAAAAAAATAATCCTAGGCAATGTCCTTTTTTTATTTAATGGAGGGGCCACGCTGATAGCCCCTAACCTCTCAGTTAGCTTTGCTGACAGATAGAGTAAAAGAGCGAAGCGATGCACTTGACCTTTAAGTTTCCCCCCTAAGTGAGATTTATTAAATAAATTTAAGAAAAACTAGTACCATTTATAAGGCTTGTTCATAATATATTATTAAATAAATTAATAAAGGATGTGTTTCAATGGACAATCTAGCAATAATTTTAGGACAATTATTATTAACAGGTCAAATATGTGGTCAGGAAATTATTTTATCAAACATTAATAAAGGTCAAATAATTTTACAACTAGATAAAAAATATATGGAAATGCTGTTTGGAATTAATAATCCAGAAGAACCAGAATGTGATGAGCAACCGGATCCGGATAAAGGGCATGGTCATTTTAGTTATGACGAGCAAGATGAGTGGCTATTAGAATCTGGAAAAATGCAATCACCAATTAATATAGATACATTTGCGATATTTCCATCTATTAAATATGAGCAATTAGAATTGAATTTTAAAAACCAAGCAATGAAAATAGAAAATAATGGACATACGATAGAATTAGGAATAGCAGGAGAATCAATATTGATGAACCGTAAATTTGCGTTAAACCAGATGCATTTTCATGCACCAAGCGAACATACGATAGATGGATTATATTCTGATTTAGAAGCGCATTTTGTTCATACCGGAGCAGACGGACGACTTGCAGTTGTTGGTGTACTATTTAATGTTGGGAAAGAAAATTTAGCATTTGAAACTATATTGGATCACATTCCAGAAGGTAGTTCAGGAGCTGGGTTTAAAATAAATATAGATGATTTATTGCCGGAAGATAAAGCATACTATCATTATATTGGATCGTTAACGACACCGCCGTTAACAGAAAATGTTGAGTGGTATGTTTTAGAAGAAAAATTAGAAATTTCTCAAGAACAATTAATTAGATTTCAAAAGTATTATATAAATAATAATCGTAAGACACAACCAGTAAATGGTCGTCCAATTAATTATATTAATAATTAGTGAGGGGGCTGTCGTATTAACTACAGGGCTTTGCTTTTAGGAAAAAATAATCCTAGGCAAAGCCCTTTTTTTATTGAACAACCTCTCGCTCAGTCTTTCACTCGTCCTTTAGTTGACATTCCCGAACCTCTCATGACCATACATGGGAACTTAAGAAAATTAACTATTATTAAACTCAAATACAGCTATCGAAAAATATTACGAAGTAATCACTCCAGAAGGACCCCTCAGTCAGCTTCGCTGGAAGGCATAGCTGAGAACTTAAGATTAAAAGTGTGTAGAGAATTCCACAAAATTGCAGGGTAGCGGGACCACCTTCTGTTTTCACAAAATTGCAGGGTAGTGGGACCCCCTGCCGGGATGGGGGGTAGGGGCATAGGCGGGAACTTAAGATTGAAAGTGTGTAAAAAAAAAATTATGGGGCCAGAGCACCAGAAGAACCCCATAGTTAGCTTCACAACTGGCCTCCCTTCGGTCGGAACTCTATCCGTCCGCTTCGCGTCCACTTTCCGGGGGACGGAAGGCTTAAGTGCGCGCTACCCCTTAGTTATCAATGCCTAGCTCCATCCGTCACCTTAATTAGCGACTGAGAGGTTATTTGTACCTCGTTCCTCTAGGGAGTAAGGGTTAATTTTATATCCTATATAATGAAGCTATGCATATTAAAAAGGCTGGGCCTATATTGAAGATACGCGTATTAAAAAGGTGGGCCTACATAATGAAGATACGCGTATTAAAAAGGTTGGGCCTACATAATGAAAATACTCGTATCAAAAAGGTTGAGCCGAAATTGTATTTAGTATAAATTGATATGTAGAACAATTGTGTTTAGCCTAATAATGTTATTATAGCATAATAGGCAAGATTCGGATAGAGTTTATAGTATAATGACAAAATAAAAATGGAGTAGCATCTGCAGTGAAGAACAGATAGGCTACTCCATATAAGGGTCTGTCGCATTAAAGCGACAGACTTTGTTTCAAGCAAAAAGGTTTGACCGTAGACTACAACGAAGTAGTAACAATATCTAAGTTGTTGACTAATGCTATTCTTTCAGGCATAGTTTTATTGTTATAAATTATCATTTGAGTAGGTAGAACATTCAGCTACATTAGTTTTTTTATCTATCATTTTGATTATCAAAAGTACAGTTATACTAATACTAAATGCTACAACAAAATTAATCATATACACTAATTTTATATTCATCTCATTTAATAGTAGAGTAGATATGCCAAGCACGAGAAATGAAAAAATTCTTGTAATAGTAGATGATAGCGAGGTCAAGGAACTTATCTTTTCTTTGGAAACTAATTTGCTAAAATGAAACGTGGAAAAATAATTAATCACAAACCCTATAAAACATATGCTCAAGTAGATTGTTACATCTATTGCTGGGAAATTGCTAAAAAATAATACTACGCTTAGCAAGATAGCCATCAAAACTAGCATGGACAAATGCATAAGGTTGATTTTTTCTACTTTAACCTTATAGGACCAAATCATTACGACCTGAAAAATTATGTAGTATATAAAAAACCATTCTTCTTTAAGACCTTTTTCTAAAAACAATGCTTGCCATAATTGGAAATGAGTTTGAATAAAAAATTGCAAACCTCCAAATAGCAATATAAACCATAATAATGTAGGATTATTTTTTACCTCAGTAAAACTTTCTTTAATGTGAGTTGCAAGTTTAGGCTTATTATTAGAATGATTTATTTTATTCTCAACAAAAAATAATTGGACAACACATATATTTGCAAAAATTAAAAGTATAGATATCAAATACATTTTGTCTGCTACTTGATAATATAAGAGTGAACCAATAGATACGCTCAAAATTGATACTATTAAAGAAATTTGATTGCTATTTTTAAAAAATTTTTGCAAATCTCCGTCTTTTTCTTTTAATTGGTTTATAATTTCGGCATCCAATGTCCCGGTAGCTAACGCTGTTGATATCCCGTAGGCTACCCAAGCAATTGACATATATACGACACCTTCAAACGAAATAATAATAATATAACTGACCATTAGGGTTATCAATGAAATTATATATACTTTTTTTCTGGAATATAAATCTGACATCATTCCACTGGGAAACTCGCATATGACCATAGCCACACTATATAGTGCTTGTATAAATGCTATCTCTGATATACTAACTCCTTTGCTTAAGAACAATATTGTTAATATTGCATGTGGCATTGTTTTAGCAATGGTAGCTAAAACGATATTGGTATAATAAACCTTAATGTTTTTCTCTAGGCAATTTATCACATACATCACACCTCTCAGTTTTTTACATATCAATCTATACCTTTTAAAAGTTCCTATTTTTATTCCAAGTCTCTTGCTACAGTATATTTATAACATAGTTTTAAAAATATATCAAGTTTTTTTACTTTTGGATATATTTTGTCTTATAATAAAAAAACACTTTTATAGAAAAATATCAAACACCTCTTTGATATACTCACATTTAGAGCAGGCAAATACTAATTCAAAAAAAATTTATGACTCAATATACATTTTATTGGATAGCCATTATAAAATTTTGATAAAAATATATACAACGGATCTGATTTAGAAGACAAATCTTCGATGAAATTTAGAGCCAAATCAGTAGTAACTTCTGTTCTATGATAGTCAAAATGGGTTTCGATGTTATCAACATCACGATAAACGACTTTATTATTGAACGGAGGTTCGGGTTTAAAGCCGTTATAACATTGGTAAGCCATCATTTGGTCGATACCTTTTTTGGCGAAATCAGGGATAGGCCCATTGCCACCGCCAGCCAAGTGATATTTACCAACATAGGCAGTGTTGTATCCGGATTGTTTCATCAGAGCATTTAGTTGTATATCTTGGTCTCTCGGCCGATCTTTAGCACGTCGAATGCCGGTGGTACTAGGAAATTTTCCAGTCATGAGACAATTTCTACATGCTAAGCAAACCGGACTGGGTGTGTATGCATTTTTAAAAAGGACTCCATCGTTAGCGAGTCTATCTAGATTCGGAGTAATATATTGAGGATTAATTTTTCCGAGAGCATTTTTATTTTGTTGATCGGACATAATGAAAACGATATTCATGGTTTTTCAAACTCCTTTGAGAATAATTAAACGATGGATAGGAAATAGTATCAAGGATTTATTTGGTTAAGATAACGTTTCAATTGGAATACAGTGCAAACCCTTTCTAGCCATAAGGGGCATAGGCGGGAACTTAAGAATCTTAGTCACAAAATTGCAGGGAAGCGGTGCTCCTCCGTCTTCACAACATTGTGGGGAAGTGGCCCTGCTCCCCTTTCAGGGGAGCTGTCAGCGTAGCTGACTGAGGGGTTCTACAAGTTGTGCTTACTGCGTTTTATTTTTTATTTATAGTTCAAGGTCAAGTGCAAGTGCAAAGTTTAAATGCGAAGTTCATATTCGTTTCTTAAGTTCCCAGCTATAGCCATAAGAGGCCTTGGAGCTGTCGCATGAATAACCTAAAAATTACCTCTTTCGCCGATCCCATTAGTTAGCTAAGTTCAAGTGAAGTGCTAAGGGCAAGTGCACAAATTCTTTTATTTTAAAAATTGAAGGATTATACTCTTGTTCTGTCATATAACGACAGATCTTTGTAACAACTTCCATATAAAACAAAATTGTGGGGGAGGTGTCAGCGTTAGCTGACGGAGGGAGAAAGCGCGACTTCAAGTTGTAATTACTCATCTAAGTTGATTTACTTTGAAGTAATAAAAATATTTAAGAACCTTTCCATTTCCCCTTTAGTTGATATCCTCCAACCTCTCAGTTAGCTTCGCTGACAGCTCTCTAACCTCTCAGTCACTGCGTGACAGCTCTCCTAAAAGGAGAGCCTTGCACCGACCCCTCAGTGAGCTTTGTCAAAAGATTCTTAAGTTCCCGGCTATGCCCTGGGAGGGAGCAGGTTGCCCGCCCCTTAGTTAGTTTCACCAAAAGTTAATTTGCTTAAGTTCTCATGTATGGATCGAAGGGTAGTGCAAAGATCTCCAGCAAGCTAACTGAGAAGTTAAATCTTTATTTAGCCATAAATCGATCGTAAGCAGTTTGTTGAACGTTTAAATAATCTTGCATACCGTTTTTGTTCAGCATATCAAGATACTCCGGCCAACCTTCTTCTATATCCTTGATACCGGTTATAAACTCAGCAGTAACTTGGTCAATGTATAAGTTCATATTGGTTAATGTATCTACAACGATTCTGGATTCGTCCACGGTAAATTCGCATTTAGGCATTAAGGTAGAAATTTCAGGGACGCAAGGCAAATAATCATTTACAGCGGAATCGTAAAGAACTTTTTCGATATCTTGTTCTGGATTAGGCTTAGCGGTAAACCACAAATCATAATCTGCTGGACGGTAATCGGATCCGATTCTGTTCCAACTTAAATCTTTAGCGTTATCGGCTGGGAATCTGGTGTATTTAGCAGGTTCGCCGATAATGTTTAATTCACCTTCTTTAGCTAATTCTATTTGGCCGTTACCGAGAGCACCGAATTGAGACCAGATCAAACCTTCTTCTGTATATAAATAATCGGCCCATCGAATAACGGCTTCAGGATACTGGCAAGCGTTAGTAATGGACAAAGTAGCGGAACCGTAATCCGGGTTTCTAACAGCCGAACGAACACCTTCTGGCCCTTCTAAAGGAGGTAGAGCGATGTAGTTGGTCCACACATCGAAGTTTGTTGTGTTGGTAAACACTGATACTGATCCGCCGGTAGTGGCTCCGAGTATAGTGCCAGTAGGATTAGAACCTATTTTTAATAATTGATCTTTAGTCTGTGAGAAAATTAATGGATCTAGTAAACCAGCTTCATATAGCCTATGCATGTATTTTAAGAACTCTTTCCATTCGTCGGTAGTTTTTGCGAAATAGACTTTTCCGTTTTCATCTATATTTAAATATCCGGATGAATTTGAACAAGCGATGAAAGCATTTGCTAGGTAAGGAATAGGATTTGTGTTCCAGCCTGTTGTCATAGCACCCGAAAGCGGTATTTCATCATTCGGATCGCCATTTCCGTTAGCATCTTGTTCCTTGAATGCTAGCAAAACGTCGAAAAATTCTTCTGTCGTAGTAGGAACTTCTAAGTTTAAATTATCTAGCCATTCTTTGTTGAGCCACATTCTATAAGCAACCTCGGAATGTGTGGAACTTCCGATACGAGGTAACGTGTATAAATGGCCGTCCGATAGTGTCCATGTATCTCTGACTTCTGGATGAGCATCTAAAACGGCCTGAATGTTGGGAGCATGCTCTTTTATTAAATCTTCTAGTGGGATAAAAATCCCTTGTTGGCCGTAAAGTGCTAATTCCGAATGAGAGGACCAAATATCCAAAATAACATCGGAATAATCTCCGCCGGTCATCATAACGTTGAACTTTTGCTTTTTGTCGGCATCTGTTGTTTCGGTGAAATCCATAGTGAAGCCCATTTTTTCTTCCATATGCGCTGTAACCGGATTAATGGATGAATCGTAGCTGGTAACACCAGGTCTAAGACCAACAAAGAAGTTTATGCTAATGTCGTGACCTTCTTTGAATATAGGGTAACCAGATTCGGTATAAAGCTCGTCATGAGGTATTTTATTAGCTTCGTCGGATGAGCCACATCCTATTAAGGCAGAACAAAGAGTTGCGGTTAAAAAACTAAGTGTTAAAAATTTTTTTAAGTTCATGTTTATATCTCCTATAATTTTAGTGTGAAAAATTCAATTTTTATGTATCTATACATGTAAATATATGCAGCTAATCCAAGTTATATATCTAAAATGTAATTTATAAATCTGGCCAAAAAGTTTTCGATAGATTAAGTGTAACCAAAATGTAAGATGGTTGTAATGCGTATGTAACAATATATTTAGTATAATATAAATAAATAGATTTCATCGTAGATTAACAAATTAGTAAGATAGCTCCGAAAAAGAATGCTTATCTTCTATTATAAGGGCGATGTAAAGAGATATATTTTTTTCTGCCATTGATTTTTGTACAGTGATGAGATCAAAGATAAATTATAAATTTTCATCTCTTTTGTAAAAATAGATTTCATCGTAGATTGACAAATTAGTAAAGTAGTATAGCTCCGAAAAAGAATGCTTATCTTCTATTATAAGGACGATGTGGAGAAATATATTTTCATTTCTAAAGTAATATAGCTCCGAAAAAGAATGCTTATCTTCTATAATAAGGACGATGTGAACTAAGCCTATAAATGTAGATAAAACGACCAGATTATAAACTTTGGTCTATTAAAATAAAATAGGCGAACAAATATATATTCGCCTATCATTCGATTATTTTACTTCTTTAAAAATTGGAGTTTTAAGGGATGCTCCGGCACTGAGTACATAAGCATTTCCTTCTAGTGCTCCAATATCTGGACTATCGGATGAAGTGTAGCCGTCTACTATAACGCCCGCTTCTTTTAGTTCTGAATTTTCTGCTAATCTAAAGTCACCGTTTGGAGCATCTACAAATATTTGATCGGCTTGCTCTAAAGGGAACATTTTATTTTGTTCTGGATGAAAATTATAATCCGCTGTGTCAGCTAGCCTAAAAAATTCATCTATATCATAAGACAATATTTGTATCCAATCATATTGTGGCATTTTAGACCAAGATATGAATTTTGCATTTAAAGTTAAATCTTGAGCATTAAAATTAATACTCATCGGAGCTTGACTAAATACATTGTTTTTAAAATGACCATTAGTAATCATGCCACGATCTTCTTCTTGCTTTAGCCCCTGTTCTTTAAGCTCATCATAATTTCCAATACCTCCACACCAAGATTGAATTATACCATCAACATTCCAAATAGTATTATTATAAAAATTAATTGGTAAATGAGTTGCTTTCCATCTTGGTCCTATATATAAAAATGTTGCTTCCTTTATAAAGTTTTCTGGACCGTCATAACTGTCCGCTCTAATATCGTAAATCAAATTATGATGAGCAGTGTAATTGCTACATTCTTCAAAATAAAATGCAACAGCAAACTGTTGTTTATAATTGCCTGAAAATACGGGAATACCATGAACATCATTTATTCGGTTATAAGCAATTTCGCTACCTTTCATATCCATAGTAGCAATGTGTGGTGTTGGTGCTCCTGTAATTTGAATTGCGCCTGCATCCTCTCCAAGCTTCATAGCTCTTTCGAATGATGAGTGGATAATATTAATTTTAATAGGCTGATCTACACGAATATGAAAACGTCCCGTATCTCTAAATGTACAATCTTCAATATGTGTGTTCTGTCCAGAAGAGTATATTCCTGCAGTAAAAATACCTATCCAACCAGTGTCTTCTATAATATTATTTTTAAATGTATTATTTTCGCCACCTATTACAGTAAATCCAGGCCCCCAAGTATGACCAAGATAAGTGTTTGTAATTGTGTTATTTTTTGCATTTTCTAAATAAACACCAGCTTCTTTACCGTTGACAATACCATATCCTGTAGGTCTAAAAAATCCGGATAAATATCGCATGCTACAACCATCTATAGTGGCTCCGTTTGTATTTTTCATGTGAGCAGCGCCAGATACAAAATTAAGATTTTCAAGTTTTACATTTTCGGTATTGTTGATAATAAATGTTTTTGGTCGCACTTGCATTTCAATTTGAATATCCTTTATATCTCCATGAGGCATATAATAAATTTTTCTGTCTTCAACAAACCATTCCCCGGGTATATCAAGCAAATTTTTATGAAATACATATCCAAAACCAGTTTCATGATAATTAGCTCTCATAGCGTCAGTCTTAGACCAATGATTAATAGTAGTTGCAGTGAAATCAATTTTATTATTTTCGCTATTGACCACGTCACCTATTACATAGTCGGCGTTTTTACCAACCAACCCTCTAAATATAGCATCGGTCAAATCAACATCGGGCAAAGTTCCTTCGGCAAAAGTTACAGTTCCAATCAATCCTTCTGGTTTAGCAATTTTGGTAAGTTGGCTGTAGCCACTTCCATCTTCGACTGGCATCATCATGTCATCCATAGTTATGTTTGGAAAACGGGCCATGTTTTGATATTGTCCATTTGCTAGCACTTGAGTAAATGGTACAGTAGATTCTTTATAATTGCTTGGCACATCGGCCACATATACGCCGGGCATAGTAGGTTCCGGTACAAATCCGGTAACAATTGCGTTGGCTGAAATCAAAACATAATCGTCTTCGTAAGCTTTGACTGTGATATTATCTTTTTTAATTATAAGAGTTTCTCTATATATTCCTTCATGTACAATTATTGTATCTCCTTCTTTAGCTTTTGCTAGAGCATCAATAATAGTTGAAAATTCATTTTCGGCTAGCTCACGAACTTCAGTTTTATTATCCCAAGGGATTTCGGTACCATAAACATGATATTCTACAGGACCTATAGGCTCTTCTTCTTTAACCTCTTCTTTTTTAACTTCTTCGGATTTAAGCTCTTCTTTAATTTCATTTAGTTTAATGTTTTCATCTTCTTTGATAATTTCAAGCGGTTTTTGTGTTTGTTCTTGATTTTCCGTAGTAATTTCGTCAGCCACTTTGACTTCTTCTTGAATAACAGTATGTACGTCTTGTTCTGCAGAGCAACCAACAATTAATGATGATGTCAATAAACATCCTATTAATATTTTTTTCATAATATTCTCCTTTAATTTTTATGTATCTATAATGTAAATATATGCAATCTGTCCAATTTATATATCTGAAATCTGCATTTTGGATCCACTTCAACAAGTGGAGTTATCATGAAGTAACTAAGAGGTCAGTTAGGCTCTCTGACCTGGCTCTTCGCCTAGGGGGCTGTCGCATTAATTTTAAAAACGAAGGATAATCTTCTCTTTCCGTCATCTGATAACAACTCTCGGCGAGAGTTCCCATAGAAAACCAAATTATGGGGAAGCGGTGCCCCCTCCGGGATGGGGGTGGCACGGAGTGCCGGGGGGAGAAAGCGTGCATTCAAGTTTTTGTTACTTTCAAATAAATTATAAATTTTGCAAGTTTATATCATTTTTATGTCATTTAGAATTTAATTGCGACAGCCCCTGTCAGCTTTAGCTGACTGAGAGGTTAATTTCTATCGTAAGCAGTCTGGTTAACGGCTAAATATTCTTGGAGGCCATTTTTATCTAACATATTGAGATAATCATTCCAGCCAGAATCTACGTCTTTGATACCGGTAATAAATTCGGCTGTAATTTGATCTACGTAGAGATTGATATTAGTTAGGGCATCAATAACAGTCCGAGATTCTTCTAATGAAAATTCTACTTTTGGCATTAAGGATGAAATTTCAGGAACGCATGGCAAATAATGATTTACGGCCGATTCATATAAGACCTTCTCAATATCTTCTACCGGATTTTCTTTAGCGGTGAACCAAAGATCATAATCGGGAGGACGGTAATCTGGGCCGACACGGTTCCAGCAAACATCTTGAGCATTGTCAGCGGGCAATCTAGTATATTTAGCTGGGCCACCGATAATATTAAGAGAATCATCGGGAGCTAACTGAATACGAGCGTTACCAATTTGGCCGAATTGGCTCCAAATCAAAGCTTCTTCGGTAAACATGTAATCGGCCCACCTAATAACGGCTTCAGGATATGGACATTTATTAGTGATAGACAATGTAGCTTGGCCGTAGTCTGGATTTCTTGCAGCAGAGCGAACGCCGGCCGGACCTTCGAGTGGCGGTAATACGATATACTGAGTCCAGGTATCGAAATTGGTTGTGTTTGTGAAGACAGAAACTGATCCACCAGCTGTTGCTCCGAGTATTGTGCCGGCCGGATGAGAACCAAGTTTTTGGACCTGATCGTCTGTTTGAGAAAGCATAAGCGGGTCTATAACACCGGCTTCATAGAGTCGATTCATATATTTCAAAAATTCTTTCCACTCATTTGTAGCCTTAGCATAGTAAACCGTGCCATTTTCATCTACATTCAAATAATCAGATATAGGTGCACATGGAATAAACGCATTAGCTAAAAAAGGGATTGGGTTGATATTCCATCCGGTAGTCATAGCTCCTGATAAAGGGACTTCGTCGTTTGGATCACCGTTTCCATTAGCATCTTTCTCTTTAAAAGCTAATAGTACATTAAAAAATTCTTCGGTTGTAGTTGGTACTTCTAAATCTAAATTATCTAGCCATTTTTTGTTAAGCCACATTCTATAAGGAACTTCGGAATGTGTGGAGTTGCCGATACGAGGGATAGTATATAGGTGTCCATTTTCCAGGGTCCAAGTATCCGTAACTTCGGGGTGAGAATCTAAGACAGCTTGAATATTTGGTGCATGTTCTTTAATTAAGTCTTCTAGTGGAATGAAAATGCCTTGTTGACCATATAAAGCGAGTTCTGAAAGAGAGTTATGGGCCTCCAAAATAACATCTGTATAATCTCCCCCGGTCATCATGATGTTAAATTTTTGTTGACGTTCGAACTCGTTGCACTCAACAAATTCCATGTTGAAGCCGATTTTTGATTCCATGTGAGCAGTTGTTGGATTTATAGAAGAGTCATAAGTGCTAACTTTAGGTCTAAGTGGTGCAAAAAAGCTTATGCTAACGTCTGAACCATCTTTAAATATCGGATAACCCGATTCAGTGTAGATATCATCGGATATAGCTGAGTTATTGCTACTTTCTGATTCGCAACCAGTTAATGCTGCGGTTAAAATAGCAATCATAATTCCAATTTTACAAAATTTCATATAATTTCCTCTTTCTTGTTATATAATTTAGAAAGTTTACTTAGCCATAAATTTATTGTAAGCCTAGGTTCTCCAACCTGGCTCTCCTTTTAGGAGAGCTGTCACGAAGTGACTGAGAGGTTAAGAGTTGACTAAGAGGTGAGAGGTTCAATTTATTTATTTTTATTTCTATCGTAAGCAGCTTGGTTAACATCTATATAATCTTGAAGACCATAATTTTCTAAAGTAGCAAGATATTCCGGCCACCCTTCTTCTATATCACGAACACCGGTTACAAATTCAGCAGTAACTTGATCGATATACATATTGATATTAGTGGTTACATCAACAATGACTCTAGACTCTTCAGTATTGAAAGCTACTTTAGGCATAATGGTTTCTAACGGCTGAGCAACAGGCAAGTAGTCATAAACAGCAGATTCGTATAAAACTTTTTCGATATCTTCGGCTGGATTTTCTTTAGCGGTAAACCAAAGATCATAATCTGGAGGGCGATAGTCCGGCCCCATACGGTTCCAGCTTAAATCTTGAACGTTATCGAAAGGAAGACGAGTATATTTAGCTGGTTCGCCGATAATGTTAAGTGCACCTTCTTCTGCAAGTTGAATGGCGGCGTTACCCATTTCGCCGAATTGGCTCCAAAGCAAGCCCTCTTCGGTGTATAAATAATCGAACAATCGAACTACGGCTTCAGGATATAAACATTTATTAGTTATGGATAGCATAGCAGCGCCGTAATCCGGATTTCGAACAGAAGAACAAACGCCTTTTGGCCCTTCGAGTGGTGGCAGAGCGATGTATTGATTCCATACTTCATAGTTTGTTGTATTTACAAATACGGATATTGATCCACCGGTTGTTGCACCCATTATTACGTCGCCAGGATTTGAACCTAGTTTTAATAATTGATCACTGGTTTGCGTAAATAGTAATGGATCTATTAATTCTTCTTCGTAGAGTCTGTGCATGTATTTTAAGAATTCTTTCCATTCGTCAGTAGATCTAGCATAGTATACTTTGCCGTTTTCATCTATATTTAAGTATCCGGAAAAGCTGGTACATGAAATGAAAGCGTTAGCTAAGTAAGGTATAGGATTTGTATTCCATCCGGAAGTTATAGCGCCAGAAAGAGGGACTTCGTCGTTTGGATTACCGTTGCCGTTAGCATCTTGTTCTTTAAATGCTTTTAATACGTTATAAAAATCTTCGGTAGTTTTTGGAATGTCAAGACCTAAATTGTCTAGCCACTGTTTATTTAGCCACATTCTAAAAGGAACTTCTGAATGAGTTGAGTTGCCAATACGAGGAATAGTATACATGTGGCCATCTTCTAAAGTCCAAGTATCCTTAACTACCGGATTCTTGTCTAGAGCAGCTTGGATGTTAGGGGCATGTTCAGCGATTAACTCTTCAAGCGGAATAAAAATACCCTGAGATCCGTAAAGTGCGAGTTCCGAATGAGAAGAATGCATATCTAATACAACATCTGTATAATCACCACCGGTCATCATAATATTGAATTTTTGTTTTTTGTCCGCATTAGTAGTTTCAGTAATGTTCATCTTAATACCGGTTAAATCTTCGAAATGTTTAGTCGCCGGATTAATTTCCGAATTATATGTAGTAACACTTGTACGTAAGGCGGAAAAAAAACTTATGCCTACGTCATGACCTTCTTTGATAACCGGATATCCGGATTCTGTGTAAACATCTTCTATAGTAGCCTGAGAGGCTTCGTCAGAATCGCAACCTACAAAAAAAGATCCTAATGCCGATAGGCAAAGACCTAAAGTTAATAATTTTTTTAATTGCATTTTTGATCCTCCTGTATTTATTAGCTGATTGATTGCATTATTTGAATTAATATTTCGTCATGACAATAACCATGACATGTTATATTGATCAGGGGGCTGTCACAAAACTGCAGCGAAGCTGACTGAGGGGTTCTCCTGGCATCGCCGGGAACTTAAGAAAAAAACTATAAAATAAGAGAAGCTAACGAATAGAATTTGAAGAAGGCGAAGGTCAAGAGCGCAGTTGCGCTGCAACTCTATCCGATAGCGAAGCGTCCACCTTCCGGGGGACGGAAGGCTTAAGTGCGCGCTACCCCTTAGTTATCAATACCTAGCTCTATCCGACACCTTAATTAGTGACTAAGAGGTTAATGGTAAATTTATTTATTTTTATTTCTATCGTAAGCAGCTTGGTTAACGTCTATATAATCTTGGAGACCATAATTTTCTAAAGTAGCAAGATATTCCGGCCATCCTTCTTCTATATCACGAACGCCGGTTACGAACTCAGCAGTAACTTGATCGATATACATATTGATGTTAGTGGTAACGTCAACAATGACTCTAGACTCTTCAGTATTGAAAGCTACTTTAGGCATAATGGTTTCTAACGGTTGAGC
>LNZM01000148.1 GCA_002007295.1 Candidatus Epulonipiscioides saccharophilum
ATCAACCTTTTGGCGAAGTTAATTGAAAGGTTAAAAAAAAGATGCTATACTCTCATATAGCATCCAAAATTTATTTAGTATCACATTTACATTTCTTTTTAGTATTGCAATTACATCCGCTTTTGCATCCTGGACATTTAGAACCATTTTTATACTGCTTAATTATATACCAACAACTTGCACCTAATATAACAAATATTAATATACCAATTATTAAATTACCCATTTTAATTTATCTCCTTTTGATCTTTTAGTCAGCTTCGCTATGGTGTAATCCTTCAAGCGAAGCACTTGACCTTCTCAAGAGAGTCTAAGCTGCCACTGGTGACTCGGCTACAGCTTTTTTATTCTTCCTAACTATTTTCATATAGAAGAAAATTTCTGCTACCAATATTAATATGGCTGGTATTATGCTTAAGCCAACCGTACCATCGATGATAAAACCGATTTGGGCTACGATCATTGCTAATGTGTAGCCGGTTAGGATTTGAAATAATATTCCTACGCCCAACCATTTTTTGTCTGATATCTCGGAGTTCATGGCTCCGATAGCAGCGAAGCATGGCGGCGTAAATAAATTTAACACCATAAAAGCTAACGCTGTAGCTGGCGTGAACACGCCTAATAATGGGCTAACGCCGGATTCTAACATAGAGTCTGTTACAGCATACATTACGGCCAAGCTACCAACTACGTTTTCTTTTGCTATGAATCCTGTTAATGTCGCTGCTCCTAATTGCCATCCGCTCATTCCTAGTGGAATTAATAATGGAACCATGATTGCGCCAATCGTTGCTAGCATGCTTGTGTCGGCATTTTCTACCACGTTAAATCCAAAATCGTAAGTTTGCAATAACCATATTAAAGTATTACATACTAAGATTATTGTTCCGGCTTTCACTATAAAGGCCCAACCTTTTTCCAACATAGAAATAGTAGCATTTTTTAGGCTAGGTAATTTATACTCTGGCAATTCTATTATGAATAAAGATTGAGTATATTCTACGCTGAAAATATTTTTTAAGATTAAGCCAGCTACTATTATTACAACAATAGCTAACAAATACATACTCGGACCAACCCATGAAGCATCTGGGAAAAATATCACACTAAACAATGCTATAATCGGCAATTTGGCTCCACATGGAACGAACGGAGTTAATATGGCCGTAATTCTTTTTTCATTTACATTTTTGATTGTTCTTGTAGCCATAATACCGGGTATTGCACAAGCGGAGCCGACAACCATTGGTATAATTGCTTTACCGGATAATCCAACTTTCTTTAAATATCTGTCCATAACTACGGCTACTCTAGCCATATAACCACTGTCTTCTAATAAAGTTAAGCAGAAAAATAAAACCATAATTAGCGGTAAAAATCCTACAACAGCACCCACTCCGCCGATTATTCCATCTACTAATAAAGCGCTTAACAGTTCATTCACTTCTAGATTGGCTAATAATTCATTCATGAAATTAGGTACTATTTCTCCAAAAAAGGTGTCATTTAAATAACCTGATATTGCTCCGCCGAGAAAACTTTGAGAGAACCAATAAACAAACCACATAACAGCAAAAAAGATAGGTAAGCCGAGCACTTTATTTGCTACAACTTTATCTATTTTGTCCGAAAGTGTTAACTCTTCAGATTTTACTTCTCTGGTTTCACAGTCATTTAAGATTTCCGATACGACCTTAAATCTATTCTTATCCAAATCAGCCTGCTCTTCTTTGTTAGAAACCTCGGTATTTTTTAAGTCGATAAATGGACATTCTTGCCCATCTTTTTCGGCCACTTTCATAGCTTGTTTAACAAGTGTCTCTAATCCGGTTCCATTGCTTGCCGAAATAGCAACTACTTTACATTTTAGCGTATCGGATAATTTTTTATTATCTATATTGATACCCTTTTTTCCTAGCATATCCTGTTTATTAAGAGCAATCACTACTGGAATATTTAATTCTAACAATTGTGTAGTAAAGAATAATCCTCTACTTAAATTAGTAGTATCCACGATATTTATTATTACATCCGGATTTTCTTCAATGATAAAATCGTGAGTTACTGCTTCTTCAGACGTATAAGGGGATATCGAGTAGGTACCTGGCAAATCCACAACGATAGTTTCTTCATTATTATTGTTTTTATATGAGTCTTTTAAGGGATGTTCTTTTTTATTTACGGTAACACCGGACCAATTCCCTACGTGCTCTAGTTCACCAGTTAAAGCGTTGTATAGTGTTGTTTTACCACTATTTGGATTACCTGCTAAAGCTATTTTCATTTAATTTCTCCTTTATTAACAAATAATTTTATAATTAATCGTACAAAAAAATGCATTTGGCAATATTCTTATCTATTGCATATCGGCTATCTTTAACATTTATAATTAGATTGCTACTTATTTTAGAAACCAAGGTAATTTCCTCATCATCGATACAACCTAACGTGTGTAAGAAATCTTTAATATTGTCTTCAGCGACAATTTCCTTTATCAAATATGTAGTACCTTTAGAAGCTTCTATTAAATTCAAGATAGTTATCCTCCTAATTACAGTTATATTAAAAATTTTGATGCAAGTTAGTTATAACTATATTATATACTTAAATTAAACTAAATGTCAAGTAAAAAATATAAATTGATAAATTTACCTTCGAAATAAAATAAAACAGAAAATAAATACAAAAAACAAATACAAAATATGGAAATTTCAAAAAAATGTGTTATAATAGTATGTACAAAAAAAAATATCAGAAGGAGGTTCGAAAAATGGAAATAGGGATTTCGATAAAAACAATATTCAGCCGAAGCAGTGCAAAAGTTCTAGAATTTATAGCAGAGGGCGGGCAAGGCGGAGTATATAAAGTACTGTATAACAATGAAGAGAAGGCATTAAAATGGTACAAAAAATCTTTTATAACATCAGTAAATGATAAGACACAATTAAATTTTTACGATAACTTAAAGAAAAATATAGAAAGAGGAACGCCGAGCGATGATTTTTTATGGCCCATAGATATAACAGAGTGGTCCGACGGGACATTTGGATATATCATGAATTTAAAACCAGATGGTTATTACGAGTTAACGGATTTTTTGCTTTGTTCGGTTCGATTTAAATCTTATAAAAGAGTAATAGATGCTGCGATGAACATTGTATCAGCTTTTAGGCAGCTACATAATAAAGGATATAGTTATCAAGATTTAAATGACGGCAATTTTTTTATAAATCCACAAACCGGAAAAATTTTAATTTGCGATAACGATAATGTTGTACCAAACGGTGAAGACACAGGTATTGTTGGTAAGCCGAGATATATGGCTCCCGAAGTGGTTTTGGGTAAAACTAAGCCAAATACTTTGAGTGATCGTTTTTCTATGTCAGTTATTCTATATGCTTTATTTTGTTTAAATCATCCATTAGAGGGTAAAAAACATTTGGTTCCTGCATTAACGCCAAAAATTCAAGAAGAGCTTTATGGGTCTAATCCTCTATTTATTATGGACCCTAAAAATAAGGCTAACGGACCTCATCACATTATTCATAAAAATTCGTTAAAAATTTGGCCGGTATTACCGGATTATATCAGAGAGATCTTTTTGAAGGCATTTAACGAAAAATCCTTTTCTAAGCCATCTGCACGTCCGACCGAAATAGAATGGTTAAAAGTATTTACCAGATTTCGAAGTAATATAATTTCATGTAAATGTGGTAACGAAATTTTTGCAGCAAACTCTAGTACTCTTGTTTGCGAAAAATGTAGCACGGTGGCCAAAATAGCCTTTGAATTCAATATAGACCAGTATAGGATTCCGGCGGTTAAAGGTTCTAGAATTTACAAGTGCCAAATTAGTGTAGTAGACGACAATCAGGCCTTAGATCCTATTGCTTTAGTAAAAGAAAATCCGAAAACCGGAAAGCTGTATGTAGAAAATAAGAGCGACAAAAATTGGAATGCGATCACTACTAAAGGTGAATCCAGAAAAGTTGCCCCAAATGAACATGTACCGCTAAAGGTGGGTATTAAGTTAACTATAAATGATCAATTAGTTCTTATAGAAGAAAAAAATAAGTAATGTTAATAAGGAGGCTTAAAATATGCCATCGATAAGAGATTTAGAAGAAATGCCAAGAAAAGAACTACATGTTTTTTATGTTTTGGACACATCCGGAAGTATGAAAGGTGTACCGATCGCTGCTTTAAACACAGCTATGGAAGAGTGCACGGCCGCACTAAGAGATGTAGCACAAAAGAACGCCGATGCCAAATTAAAAATAGCCGTTCTAAAATTCAGCACGGGTTGTTCTTGGGTAACATATAACGGCCCAGAATCTTTAGATGACGAATTTTGCTGGGAACATTTAGAAGCTGGCGGTGTTACTGACATTGGCTCGGCCCTAAATGAATTAAACAGCAAATTATCTCGAAACGGATTTTTACAATCAATGACTGGCGCTCTCATGCCTATAATTGTTTTTATGACCGACGGTCATCCCACAGATCAGTACGAACTGGCTTTGGCCGAAATTAAAAAGAACCGATGGTTTGTTAGCTCGACTAAAATAGGCTTTGCTATTGGGGATGATGCCGACCTGGAGACGATAGCATCTATTGTAGGGAATAGCGAAGCAGTTATTCGAACGAGCGATTTAGAATTATTTAAAAAATTAATGAAATTAGTCACTGTTCGTGCCAGTATGCTAGCCTCTTCTTCTAGGACAACTCAAAATTATGTGACTGGTGCCGACGTAGTTAAGGATACAATCAAGGATGGAAATTTGCCAGCTGATATTTTGCCGAATATAAATGTGACTTCCGATCCACCAGACATGGATATTACAGACTGGGACGATGATGACGACTCTTGGTAATACTTGGCGTCGATGTGCTCAAGAATACAATCAAGGTCGGAAATTTGTCAGCTGATATTTTGCCGAATATAAATGCAACATTCGACCCATCGCATCGGACATAGATATTACAGACTGGATGATGATGACGACTCTTCATAATGTTTACTAATAAAAACTAAAAATACAACGGACGTGCAACGAAACATTAAAAAACTCATGAAAAATATTAAACAATATTAATTTTAGAGGAGGGTTTTCATGAACGAAACTGCACAAGTCCTTAACAGCATTTATCATCAATATGGCAATGACATTTTTAAAAATAAAAATAAGCTTAAACAATTAGTACAAAATTTATTAGATAATAAATATACTTCAATGTTAATCTTAGCAATTGATCAAGATGTCGCTAAAAACGTTGCTAATAAAGTGAAATTTATTGAGGATAACAAAGAAATCGATCGGATAGTAGATGAATTATTTACTCGTTATTTTTGGCGAAAAGATGCTGCGTTTGAAGTAGTAAATTATTTTGTGAAAGCTAAATTTAGCTCAATACGTACTAATGTGAATCTTATTAGTAAAGAAAATTTATTATTCAAAATAGCAGACAACAGCTTAGTAAAGTTCGTTGGCAAAAATCCTAATGTTATCGTTCCCGAACATATAAATCGTATAGCAGATAAAGCTTTCTCAGATCATGATGAAATAACCAATGTAATTATGCCAAAATATTTAGATAGCATTGGAGTAGCCGCTTTTTTCAATTGTTCCAATTTAGAATCTGTAGATATTCCAAACGGTGTATCCACTATAGAAGACAGCGCTTTTGAAGAATGTACGAATTTAAAACATATCATTATTCCAACAAGCGTTAAGTCTATTAGAAATTACTCTTTCGCATACTGCAACAATTTAGTCTCTATAGAAATTCCGAATGGTGTGACATCTATTGGAACTGCAGCATTCTTGCATTGCGGAAATTTAATTTCGATTATTATACCATCTAGCGTTAATCATATAGATGATTGGGCATTTTATGGCTGTAACAAATTAAAAGAGATGAATTTATCATCATCTATGGAATATATAGGGAATCAGGCGATGCCGTCATATTTAATAAAAAATATTAACTAAATTATGTTCAATATACTTTTGCTTGTTCTAAAATACTAAGAACGGAAATAATATATTGTTGATATTATTATGTATGAAAAATGGAGGAATTTGAATATGAATGAAACAGCGAAAATACTAAATTTAATTTATGATCAACATGGCGAAGATTTTTTTAGGAATAAAATTGAATTACAAAAAACAATAAAAAATTTATTAAAAAACCGTGATATATCGTTACTTATGTTAGCTATAAACCAAAACGTAGCAACTAGCGTAATGGACCTTGTTCAGAATACATCGGATACGGATGAAATAAAAAGTATCGTACAAACATTAGTAAAAAAATATATGTGGCAAGAAGAGATGGCTGTCGATGCCGTAAATTATTTTTTACAAGCCAAATTTGGTACTAAATACGTTCCGGCTATACCAGAGGATATACAAATAAAAAAGGTTAAAAATATTACCCCACATTATGATAAAAATCAGTTTTTAGTAATAAATAAAGTTTTAATAAGATATAAGGGTGCCAATGTTAACGTTGTAATCCCAAATGGAATTGTAGCTATTGGTGAGCGTGCTTTTCGTGGTTGTCTTATGCTAGAAAGTGTAATTATTCCATACAGTGTTACGCAAATTCAAACCGAAGCTTTCGCTAGCTGCGTAAACCTTACTAGTGTGACTATTCCGGATAGTGTAACAGAAATAGGTACAGAGGCATTTAGCAATTGTCCTAACCTTTTATCTATTAAAATGCCATCTAATGTCCAAAATATTTATGAGAAAACTTTTATTAATTGTATTAAGTTAAGTACTGTAGAATTACCCAAAAATTTACTTGATATAGGACCATCTGCTTTTGAAAATTGTACGGAGCTAACCAAAATAGTTTTTCCTAACGGTTTAAAATTTATCGCTCAATCCTCGTTTGCCAATTGTATCAAGTTAGAACTTATAGAAATGCCAACTGGGATTATTTCTATAGATCATTACGCTTTTGCTGGATGTATTAGCTTATCTCAAGTTGAAATATTAGACGGGTTAGTTTCTGTTGGTAAAGCTATTTTTCTTGATTGTAAAAACCTAGAATACATTGTAATACCAGCTACATTAGAACAAATTAACCATTCATGTAGACCGATTTCTAGAAATACGAATAAAATACAAGTTATTATGCCGACAGATAATCTTTGGAATTACTTTATTGCCAAAAAGTAATCTCTTGTTTCTTTGGATGAATTGATAATATAAAAAACAAAAGATAAATATTTTATATTCTTATATGAAGGAGGACTTTAATGAATGCTGCTCAAGAATTACGTAAACTTTATAAACAATATGACGTAGAACTTTTCAAAAATAAGCACAGGTTAATAGCATTTATAAAAGATTTAGTGGAGCCAAAAGATGCTGCTATGTTAACCTTAGCGGTCAGCCAAAATGTGGCGATCTACATAATAGATAATGTATCGTCTGAAAAGGATATAAAATCCATACTTATAATTGTAAATGAATTAATATCCGTATATATGTGGCAAGAAGAGTTAGCCAAAACGACTGTAAATTACTTTGTCTATGCTAAGTTTGGAACCATGGCCGAAATAATAGATACAACAGAGCATTCCATGAATATGAAATTAAAAAATCAAGTATCTATAGGTACAACGACAGAAAGTTCAGACAATATAATAGGTGTAGCAGAAAACAATAATCCGAATATAATAGAGATGCAAGATTTTTTGATTGTCAATAAAGTCTTAGTCAAATATTTAGGCTCTCAAGCCGATATCATTTTACCTTCTAACATATCCTCTATCGGCGACAGAGCTTTCTATAAATGCATGGATATCCAAAGTATCAGTATGCCGTATAAAGTTAAGTCTATCGGTAGTGAAGCTTTTCTAAGTTGTAGAAATTTAACTAAAGTCTCTCTTTCTCATAAACTTAAATCTATCGGTACCCGTTCTTTTTTTAACTGTACTAAATTGACGGAGATTATTTTTCCTAAAGGTATAAAAGAAATTCTAGATGAAGCTTTTGGTGATTGCCGAAGTCTAGCTTATATAGATTTACCGGATAGCCTTAATTTTATTGGTAATAGTGCTTTCGAGTGCTGTTCGGATTTAGAAAAAATTATAATAAATAGTAAATTAAAATCCATTGGTGACCGAGCATTTAAAAGCTGTAGTAAACTAAATGCGTTAGAACTTTCGGTTCGCACCATAGGTAATGAGACATTTAAGGATTGTCTAGATTTAACCACTGTTCATTTTTTAGATGGTTTATCTGCTATCGGCTATTCTATATTGAGTGGATGTGAAAAAATAGAAACAATAATTGTACCGCCGACTTTAAAATATATTAAGACAAGAAATCAATTTACGCCCCAAAAATTTGTGCAAGAACGTATAAATAAAAACCATATGCAGATTATTGTGCCAGGGGACACTTTATGGCTATATTTTGTATAAAATTAGAAAATCTATTAAGGAAATGAGGAAAAAAATGATATATAGTTTCAATCAAAGTGTACAAGGATATCATCATAAGTTAAAAAATAAGCCGATGCAAGACTATTCAGCATCGCACAGAGAAGATAACCATGAATATTATATAGCAATAGTGGCGGACGGCCATGGATCCGAAGAATGCTTAAGAAGTGACATTGGATCTAGAATAGTCACCGAAATAGCCACAGAATATTTAATAAAATTTGCTGAATTTATCCTAGAATCGGAAGCTAATTATTCGGATTTATTAAATACTTCCCTAAAGCGCTATAACCCTATTTATGCCTTAAAATCATCTATAGTATCGACATGGTATGACCGAGTGGAAATTGATTATAAACAGAATCCTATTAAGAGTTCATCGATTAATATTTTTTCATTATACGGTACGACATTAATAGCTGCACTCCGTATTAAGAATTGTTTATTATTATTACAACAGGGCGATGGAGACTGCATTGTTATGTATGATAATGGAACAATAGATTGTCCGATACCGCCAGATGAAAAGTGCATCGAAAATGTTACAACATCCATGTGTGACCAAGATGCCGACGTTAGAATGCGCTGTTCGATTATTAATCTTCAAGCCCAAAACATTCTAGGTTGCTTTTTAGGAACAGACGGCGTTAGCGATACATATTTAGATTCTTCTCAAGATTTAGGTGGGTTACATTACCGTTTAGGCGGTGTTCATGCTTTTTACAAAGATTTATGTTTAAAAATTTTGCAGCCTTATTTTGACTTACATGCTTATTTAGAAGATTTTTCAAAATACGGCCGATTTAGTAAAGCTGGTAGCGGTGACGATGTTTCGGTAGCCAGTATTTTGGATATAGAATTAATAAATCAAGCTAAATTCGAATCCGATATTTACATATATTCTCTCGAAGAAAGATTATTTTGGATAAACGATGAATTAAGAAGTAAAAGTAGAAAGTATAATATGTTAAAAGCTGCCTACAACAAAGATAAAAAACAGTTTTTTAAAAAACTTTACGTAAACCGTAACACAGTTAATAAGCATAAATTTAATTTTTTTAAGAATTTTGTTCCTAATAAAAATAGATCGGCCATAAAAAAAATTGCCGATGTAGGCCATTTTAGGGATATCAGTATGCCATCGCAGAAAGAGGTCACCCAACAACAATTTTTAGATTACAAAAAATTATTTGATAATTTAAGGCAAGAACAACTTTCTTTGCAAGGCCAACTTGACCAATACTACTCATCCGAAAACTCAATATAGTCCTGTTTAACTTGCAAAAGATTAATTCGAATATAAAGCTAATATTTTTAAACAATACATGTACATTGTGCAAATAGTAATTATATATTGACAATAATCAAATAAAATCATTCACAATTAATAAGTATAGATTAAAAATAAAGAATAATATTTGCAAGATACTAAAATAAAAATTGCATTTATTACTAATTTTGTATCTGTAAATTATCGAATTATTCTTGACATTTATATTTTTATATGCTAACATAAATTTAATAGCAAACACAAAGGTGTTGAAAGCTACAAAATACATATCGGCTTACGACACTCTTTTTTTTATTTTTTATTCGTTATTATAGCATATTTTAATCTTTGTGTAATTTTATCTTAAAAAATAAAGTATTTTCTTTAAAAAAAGGAGAGAGTAATAATGAAGAATATTCCAGAATTATTTGGCTCGAAAGTTTTCAATGATAAAGTGATGCAAGCTAGGCTACCAAAATCTACTTACAAAGCAATAAATGAAACTGTAGAAAATGGCAAGCCTTTAGAGCTTCATGTTGCAAATGTTGTGGCCAATGCCATGAAAGATTGGGCTACAGAAATGGGTGCAACACACTTTACGCACTGGTTTCAGCCAATGACTGGTATTACCGCGGAAAAGCATGATAGTTTTATTTCACCAAATGGCAAAGGCCAAATTATAATGGAATTTTCAGGTAAAGAATTAGTAAAGGGTGAACCCGATGCTTCCAGTTTTCCGTCCGGAGGATTGCGAGCTACATTCGAAGCCAGAGGATATACCGTTTGGGACGTATCTAGCTATGCATTTATAAAAGATGATACTCTGTGCATTCCAACCGCTTTTTATTCTTACAGTGGTGAAGCATTAGATAAAAAAACACCGTTATTAAGATCCATGGAAGCTTTGGATAAAGCGGCTACAAATTTTTTAAATATAATCGGCCAGTCCGAGGTGTCCAAAGTAACCACTACAGTTGGACCAGAACAAGAGTATTTTTTAATAGATAAAGAAATGTTTTTAAAACGCCCTGACCTGATTTTTACTGGTAGAACGCTTTTTGGGGCTAGACCATCTAAAGGCCAAGAAATGGATGATCACTACTTCGGTACTTTAAAAACTAGAGTTAGTGATTTCATGAAAGATTTTGATACTGAACTTTGGAAATTAGGTATTTTTTCAAAAACTAAACATAATGAAGTTGCACCGGCTCAACATGAGTTAGCACCAATTTTTTCAACCACCAATATAGCAACAGATCATAATCAGTTGACAATGGAAATGGCCAAAAAAGTTGCTAACCGTCATGGTTTAACCTGCTTACTTCATGAAAAACCATTTGCAGGTGTAAACGGATCTGGAAAACATAATAACTGGTCTATGTCGACAAATACGGGGCAAAATTTATTAGAACCTGGCAAAAATCCAGCATCCAATGTACAGTTCTTATTATTTTTGGCAGCTATAACAAAAGCCGTAGACGAATATCAAGATCTATTAAGAGTAAGTGTGGCCAGCGCGGCGAACGACCACAGACTCGGTGCTCATGAAGCTCCACCGGCCATAGTAAGCATGTTCATTGGCGATGAATTAGGCGCAATAGTAGATAGCATAATCGCAGGGAAAACTTATAAACAAAATTTAGATTCTACAATGAATACGGAACTAAGCATTTTACCAACATTTAAGAAAGATACAACCGACAGAAATAGAACATCACCGTTTGCATTCACCGGAAATAAATTTGAATTTAGAATGCTCGGTTCTGCCTTCTCTATTTCTGGCCCCAATATCATTTTAAATACTGCTGTAGCTCAAGTATTAAATGAATTTTCTGATAAATTAAGATACGTCAAAGATCTTGAAACAGCTAAATTAGACCTAATTAAAGATACTTTCACTAAACATCAAAGAATTATTTTTAATGGTAATAATTATTCCGACGAGTGGGTTGAAGAAGCGAAAAAACGTGGCCTATTAAATCTTAAAACCACTGTCGATGCACTTCCGACTTTCATTGCTCCAAAAAATATAGAAGTCTTTACAAAAAATCATGTTTTCACTGAAGCCGAAGTTCATTCTAGATATGAAATCCTATTGGAAGAGTATAGCAAAATTATTAATATAGAAGCTCTCACTACTTCCGATATCGCTAGCCGAATTATTTTGCCTGCAGCCATGGCTTATCAACAAGAAGTGTTAGACTTAATGGATAAAAAAATGGTTGTTGGAATGAATCCGAAAACCGAAAAAATCATAGCAGAAGAGTTAGATACATTATGTTTTGATTTATATTCTGAAATTACCAAACTGGATTATAACATTGAGCAGGCACACAAAATAGAGGATAGTTTAGCACATGCAAAATTCTATCGTGACACTGTTCTCGCTTCTATGAATGCGGTCAGGGCCATAGCAGACAAATTAGAATTAAAGGTAGGCGCAAAATTCTGGCCACTACCAACGTATGGAGATTTATTATATAGCGTAAACTAGAAAATACTAATAAATTTATACAATGCACAAAGACGTGTAGAACATTCTGTATACTTGTATAAGGAATAAATTCTATACGTTTTTTATTTGAAAGCATTTTTATTGGAAAGTATTTTTGCTAGAAAGCATTTTGTTGGAAAACGTTTTTATTGGAAAGTATTTTTGCTGTAAAGTATTTTCCTGGAAAACGTTTTTATTAGAAAGTATTTTTACTGGAAAATATTTTATTAGAAAACGTTTTTATTGGAAAGGGGACTTTTAGATGGATATGTTCGGCATATGGTTTTTAATGGGAGCAGCGTTAGTATTTTTTATGCAAGCCGGATTTGCAATGGTAGAAACTGGATTTACGAGAGCCAAAAACACAGGCAATATAATAATGAAAAACTTAATGGACTTTTGCCTCGGAACAATAGCATTCGCATTTTTAGGTTACGGCTTAATGATGAGCGATAACTATTTTTTAGGAGTTATCGGAATACCAGATTTAGATATATTTTTTGATTACGCAAATTTTGAATGGTCCAGCTTTGTGTTTAACGTAGTATTCTGTGCAACCACAGCGACTATCGTATCCGGAGCTATGGCGGAGCGAACTAAGTTTAGTGCCTACTTAATATATAGTTTAATACTTAGTTTAATAGTATATCCGATCGAAGCAGGATGGGTATGGAACCCAGAAGGTTGGCTATACCAATTAGGATTTATCGACTTTGCAGGTTCAGCGGTAATACATACGGTTGGAGGAATATCTTCCTTAGTAGGAATAAAATTTTTAGGAGCACGAATAGGAAAATATGTAAAAGATCCCGACACCGGTAAAATAATATCTAAGGCCATACCTGGTCACAACTTAACCATAGGAGCACTAGGCTGCTTTATTTTATGGTTTGGCTGGTATGGATTTAATGGGGCCGCAGCAACAAGTTTAGAAGGAATCGGAGGACTAGGCTCCATTTTCTTAACTACAACTATAGCTCCAGCTGCAGCGTCGTTGTCAACAATGGCTTATACATGGATAAAAAACGGAAAGCCAGATGTATCCATGACTTTAAACGGATCACTCGCTGGATTAGTGGCCGTTACAGCCGGTTGTGCGACGTTAGATGCTTTTGGCGCTCTCATGGTTGGTCTAGTTGCTGGAATTTTGGTTGTAGTCAGTGTTGAATTTATAGATCTTAAACTGAGATTAGACGATCCAGTTGGTGCAGTTTCCGTACATGGAATAAACGGTATTTGGGGAACTTTAGCCGTTGGCTTATTTGCTGTCGAAGGTGGATTATTTTACGGCGGAGGCACAGATCTACTTTTAATTCAAACCATCGGTATCGGTTCTATAATTTTATATACGGCTATCGTAATGATCATATTTTTTGCTCTAATCGATAGATTACATGGCCTAAGAGTTTCTGTAGAAGAAGAAACGGTTGGTCTCGACTTAAGCGAGCATGCCTTAGATAGTAGTTATGCTGGATTCGCTATGACATCCATGGATATTATGCCAGCCATGACATTAAATTCAGAATTAGAAATAGATCAATTAGAAAATCAACCGGTTACTCTTTCGGATGCTATACCAATTATTAATAATGCATCTGTAGATACAAAAATAACTAAAGTAACTGTTGTGACGAACCAGGCAAAGTTTTATCAATTAAAAATGGCCTTAGAATCTATTGGTATAACCGGAATGACTGTTATTCAAGTTTTAGGTTTTGGGATTCAAAAAGGTCAACCAGAATACTATAGAGGTAATCCGGTTACCGCTACATTATTACCAAAAGTAAAAATTGAAATTGTAATTTGCAAAATTCCAACCAATGTTGTTGTTGATACCATCATACAGACTTTATATACTGGCCATATTGGTGACGGAAAAATATTTATTAGCGATGTAGAAAATGTTTATAGAATCAGCACAAATGAGCAAGGTTACGACGCTCTGCAGGATTAATCAAGGGGGCTGTCATACTAATAACCTAAAGTAAAGGTCAAGTGCATCGCTTTGCAGTGCACTGTTTCCCTGCAATTCATAGGCGGGAACTTAAGAATCTTTTGGCGAAGCTAACTAAGGGTGCGGGCAAACTGCTCCCATTCTAGGGAAACTATCATAAAATGGTGGGGAAATGGTGCCTCCCTCCGGGAGGGAGGTGTCAGCGTTAGCTGACGGAGGGAGAAAGCGTAACTTCAAGTTGTAGTTGCTTATGTGATCTGTATACAAAATTTATAAGTGACATAGTTAATTTTCTTAAGTTCCCATGTATGCCCCTGCAATTTTGTCAAAGCTGAAGGGGAGCCTTGGTTCATTTCACTTCTTTTTTTATTCGTAATGTTATCTTTGTACCTATTCCCAAAATGCTGTCTATTTGCATGCCATATTCTTTTCCATAAACCATTTGTATCCTTTGATTTACATTTCGGATTCCTAGTGAAGTATGGCCCTCTTTTTCCAATCCTTCATTTTTTAATAAAAGATTGTTTACTATTTCCGGTTCTATCCCTACTCCATCATCCTCGATTATTATGGCTATATCGTTTTCTAACTTTTCGACTCTGACACATACCGTGCTTTCCACTAATTTGCCCTCTATTCCATGTACAATAGCATTTTCTACTATAGGCTGTATTAACAATTTTGGGATATAATATATTCCTAATTCTTCATCCACTTCAAAGATGACCGATACTCGGTCGCCATATCTTACTTCTTGTATTTCGACGTAATCCTTTAAATACTCGATCTCTTCTTTTATTTGTGTATACTTTTTCTTGGATAATGAATATCTCATTAATCGTCCTAAAGACGCTGTTATATCACCGACATCATCCATGCCATGCATACGAGCTAACCAGTTTATGGTGTCTAGTGTGTTGTACAGAAAATGTGGATTAATTTGCATTTGCAATGACTTTATTTCTGCATTTTGTTTTAATACTTTTTGCTCGTACTCACTTTCTATTAACTTTTTCATATCTATTACCATTTGATTGAACGTATGATTTAAAGTTGCTATCTCATCCTGAGTTTTAATTTCTAATCGGCTATCCAAATCACCTTGGCCGAACTTACTCATTTGTTTAGCCAAGTCTTTTAAGGGATGAGTCAGTTGTTTAGATACGTATACTATAATCAATAATCCGGCTATAGTTATGATAAAAATAGATGCTATCATTTGATATTGAAAAAATAAAATGTCTCCTAAATACTCTATTTTAGGCGTAGAAAAAATCAGTTTCCATCCGTTACATAATGGTTCGCTTACAAAAATAATATGGCTTTGAGCACTGATTATGTTTTCGTATACAGAACTACGCTTAGTCAAAAATTCTTGATACTCTTTCGATATTATTTGTCCCGTTTCTGTCCCTTCATTACTAGCTATTAACTGACCTAAATTATTTATTAGAAAAACCTCTTTAGCCTGTTTATAATAAATATGTTTTAAGGTATCATAAAACGCATCTTTGTTTATTTCTATGATAAATTTACCTTTATCGTTTTTTGCGTCTTTAACATAAAAAGGTATGTGCTGCTTTACATACCAACCTTCTGGTAATTGTCTATAACTTTCTATTATATTTAAATTTATATAAGATTTAGTATGATCTTTTACATAGTCTACTATGGATATATTTTTTCCAATTAAATAAATTGCATCTATTTTGCTATCGAATAAAATATTTTGTTTTAAATTTGTTAGTACACTGTCCCTATCAATGGATTTAGTACCTTCTAAATAATTATTTATCATATCTTCTTCTGATATTTTTCTAGCCAATTGTTGAGTATCCAGTATAATTTTATCTAATTCTATTATCGTATTTTCGGCTACATACTCGAGATATTCATTTATTTTTTCATAGAGCATATTTTGCCAAATATTGTACATTAAAATAATGCAAATTATTATTGGGATTAATATAGTGACTATGATAGTCAAAATAAGTTTTTTTTCGAAGGAAATTCTATTTTTCATATTTCTCATATTTATTTATCCGAATTATTTTGTACAGCATTGGATTTAGGAGTGGAATTCGCCGACGAAAGAGCAGGCTTCTTATTTTTGCTATTCGGATTTTTAGAATTGCTTGGAGTATTAGAAAGGTAATTAGTAATAGACATATTTTGAATTCGCTTATCTTTTCTGTATTCATTTGGAGTTTGGCCATGATATTTTTTAAAAACTTGACTAAAATATCTGCTATCCAAAATACCGACTTTATTAGCAATTTCTATATTTTTTAGATTAGTAGATTTTAATAGTTTAGCTGCGTGAAACATTCTTACGGATGTAAGTATTTCAATAAAGGTATGGCCAGTATTTTTTTTAATGTAGGAACTAAGATAAACGCTGGTAAAATGACATTGATCTGCTAAGACTTGTAAGGTTAATGCTTTTTCATAGTTATTATAAATATATTCTAAAATTTTTTTAATATCCTGAGAATTATCGTTATTAATAGCGATTTTAGCGCCAACTATGTTTTGATAATCAGTCACTTTTTGTTCTAGCTCTTCGACATAATCATCGAATTGCGTTTCCTTTATAATTTGCTCCTTAGCCTTTATTGCTGCTTGCAGTATTTCGGTTGGAGTAGAAGGCTTTAAGATATAGTCAAAAACTCCAAATTCTAGGGCTTCTTTGGCATATTCAAATTCAGCATGGCCGCTAAGTAAAATTATTTTTATTTTTGAATTGATTTCTTTTAAGTATTTTGCTATTTCTATTCCGGTTTTTCCGGGCATCTTTATATCAGATATTAAGATATCAATTTTTATGGTATTGATTAATTCTATAGCTTCCAAACCGTTTTTTGCTTCAGCAACTACTTCCATATCACAATTAGCCCAGTTTAAAGCCTTTAGACCCATGCGAATAATTCTCTCGTCGTCTGCTATTACAACTTTGATCATAATATTTACCTCCAAATTTTTACCTTAAAATAGGAAAAGTGGACACACTATAGTATCCACTTAACTTTTCATTTACTACAGTATTTTTTTAATGTAGCTTTAACAGATCCTTTATCCATAATTAATTCTTTAAGCATAGTTTCAATCTTTTGGCTGAGACCAGCAGTAACTAAATCTAGACCAAATATTTTTTCGTTCCTCAATATAGGTTCTATTTCGCCATTATACGGTTGACCTAATTCTAACCCTTTCATTGCAGTTTGAAGTTCTTTTAACATCGGATCAGGACTAAGATCAATTTTTTGGCCGTTGTCATCTACACCTAATAGATATCTAAACCAACCAGCAATAGCTAGAGGAATGAAAGTTAAATCTTCTAAGTTTAAATCGGCTTTTAAATAAGACTTAATAGTTTGTCCGAATCTAATGCCTACCTTTTGCGACGTATCAGTAGCAATTCTGGCCGGATCATCAGGTACGAAAGGATTGTTCAATCTATCAAAGACTTCTGATAAAAATTGTTTTGGATCGATTATTTTTGGATCCTCGACAACTTTCATACCTTCATTACCGATACCCTCGACCAAAATTTTTAATTGAGGATCTTGCATTTCTTGAAAAATTCTATTATAACCTAAAACTACGCCAAAAACAGCTAAGGCCGTATGAAGCGGATTTAAGCAAGTTGTGACTTTCATAGTTTCAACTTTTCTCACAGTATCTAAATCGGTAATATAAACACCGGCCTGTTCAAGAGGTGGTCGACCGTTAGGGAATAGATCTTCGATAACGAGGTATTCGGCCTCTTCAGCATTGACAAACGGTGCGATAAAAGTATTCTTAGACGTAGTAATAGGATGCATATTATTTAATCCGATAGCTGTAAGTTGATCTTCGATATCTTTAGCCGGACGAGGAGTTATTTTATCTATCATGCTAATCGGAAAAGCTACATTAGAAGATTGTAAATAGGCTATAAAATCATCGCTAACAAATTTTTTGGCCTGCCACTCTTTGGCCATAGTTATGACAGCATGCTTTAGTTTCAGTCCATTGTCCGAACAATTGTCCATAGAAACTAATGAAATCGGTAGCTGTCCTGCATTAAATCTCTCTAACAATAATCCGCATAATATACTTACAACATGTTGGGAATTATCCGGACCAGCTAGTATATCATTTTTTATGACCTCGAAATAATTATGGTTTAAGTCGGTTAATGCATAGCCTTTTTCTGTGATTGTGAAACTTACCATCTGTAAAGATGGATTCTTAAACGCATCTTTTAAAATCTGCATATCTTCCTTATCGTTGCATTTTAGAGCATTTGTTACACTAGTGATAATCTCTTTATCTAAATGATTATTTAACGTTACGAGCAATGTCAGATTATTATACGGCTTATATATTTTATCTATTATTTCAAAGTCGAACGTTTCAGCTAAAATAATACCCGTATTGATTAATTCTTGGTTTAATAAATTCTGAACTATTTTTGCTATATATCCACGAAAGATATTTCCGCCACCGAAGTGAATCCAGGTAGGGGTTAGATCAGTTTGTTTTATAACTCGTTGTACATCATAATTCGGAATCTTTATGTCGTTTTGTTCTATAACGTCTTCTATATCATAAGCTAACATATTTACTTCATTTTGTTTCATTGGATGGTACCTTTCATCTTTCAATTAATTTTTAGAAATATAATTATTTATGTTGTTAAAACAAATACCTTCTATAATTTCTTTTAAAACTTCTTTATCATATGGATATTCTCCGCTTTCTACCAATTCACCAATCTCATTAGCTAAAATTCTTCTAAAATATTCATGGCGAGGAAAAGATAAAAAGCTTCGTGAATCCGTAAGCATGCCAACAAATCTAGATAAAATACCCATAGTAGCTAAATCTCTCATTTGATTAATCATGCCGTATTTATTGTCCATAAACCACCAACCAGAACCGAATTGAATCTTGCCCTGTATACCGCCACCTTGGAAGTTACCGAGCATCGATGCGAGCACCGCATTATCGGATGGATTTAAACA
>LNZM01000149.1 GCA_002007295.1 Candidatus Epulonipiscioides saccharophilum
ATTCGGAGTATTATGGACGACCTTTCAAGGCGTTACCCTCTCATTCGATCGTTTAGATTATTAGTTCTTCAGCCCTTTTCTTTAAAGGTTTAGGCGATACTTTTCATATCGCAACGTGTCGCACATATATATATATCCGTCTCTTCTCCAATAGTAGCTAAATTTCTTAGCTTGGCTATTAATAAATCTCTGTCTTTTTCTAAATCTATATTCCCCTCAAAATCCAATAATTCTTTTACCGAATCAGCTATGCCTTCCGTTTTTATCTTAACCTTATTAAAGTATTGTTCTTCTATTTGAAATATAATTACACTACCACTAGCTATCATTATAACTAAAACAACACTTAAATATATACCAATAATTTTCCATTGGATTCCAATTTTCATTTTAGCCCCTAAAGTAATATCCTACTCCTCGTTTCGTCAAAACATATGTTGCCTTGGCCGGGTCATCTTCTACTTTTTCTCGTAGCCTTCTAACCGTTACGTCCACTGTTCTAACATCTCCGAAGTATTCAAACCCCCATACCTTTTCAAGTAAAATTTCTCTTGTAAATACTTTACCTTTTTGCATTGCTAAAAATTTTAATAACTCAAACTCTCTTAATGTTAAGTCTATTATCTTACCCGATTTGGTTACCTCATACTTTTCTAAATTAATCCTTAAATTTCCTTCAACTATAGTATTCTTATCCACTGGTTCAGGAACATGTATCTCATCATGACTTGTCCCTCGTCTTAGTTGGGCCTTAACTCTAGCTATAAGCTCACGCATACCAAACGGTTTTGTAATATAATCATCGGCCCCCAATTCTAATCCCACCACCTTATCGATCTCTTCAGCTTTAGCCGTTAACATTATTATCGGCATATTTTTTGTCTTACGGACCAACTTACATACTGATAACCCATCCATTTTTGGCATCATTATATCTAATAAAACAATATCCGGATTTGTCATTAATATAGTTTCTAAACCCTCTTCCCCGTCATAAGCTACTAAAACTTCATATCCTTCTTTTTCCAAATTATACTTTATAATATCCGAAATAGCTTTTTCGTCCTCTACTACTACGACTTTTGGCATAAAATAATATTCTCCTTTGCTTTACTATTTTCACTCAATGTAAACCATAAATTCTCTAGCTTCATCCTTATCTGCTCGCACAATATCTATCTTCGGTATTTCGGCCACAATATCTATTACAGAATTTAATATTACTACATCATTTTTAATCTTGGGATTATTCTTTGTAATTTCTTCTCTATTTATTCTAAGACTTTGTGCAATTGTCGATAATGTGTCTCCAGAACGTACCTTATATTCTACATGAACAGGTTTGGTCTTAAGAGCTATTTCTACTAAATCATCCAAATCCATAACCGCTTTCGGATTAGCAAAGTATGGCTTTATTTTCAATTTAGTAATAAATTTTGTTTCCACCGGTTCACCATAATATTTTATAGTTAATTCATTTAATAATTCTTCCAAAACTTTTTCGGATTCTATTATACCTATTAATTCATCATCTATATATAATTGCTGAAATTCAACCATCGCTCCCAAATGTTCTCTTAAATATGTTGTTAAATAATCCGGTGTAATTTTATTGCTATTAAACATTTTAAATGGTACTAACTTAATTTCACCTTCATATTCTATTTTTACGTCAGTATCATACTGTTGTCTCCATTGAGCCATTACAACGTCTAAACATTCATCCAAAATTTCCTTATTTTCTATAACTCCAATATTTTTGCCAGCAACCTTTACCATATAACCATTTGGAATTATCACTACTATAGCAGCAATTATTAAAAGTAGTGTTACAATATTAATAATATATTTTCTGCGCCTCTTCCTTGCTTTTATATTTTTTGCATATTCTAGTCTTTTCCTCAATTCTACTTAGCCCCCTTTTAATTTTATTCTAACAAAAAGAACAAAAACTATCAAGCTTTTTATAATTTTGAAATATTTTGTAGCCTTGCCTTGAATACCTTAATTTATTAGTATAAAATTGGATGATCCATCTTCATCAATTTAATACTAGGAGAAAATTATGCAAATTAATATTATATCTCCAAATTTTAAATCTCTGGAAAAACAACTAACTTTAACGTTTCCAGATATAATAGTTATTTTAGGAGATCTTCAACTTGAATCGGCGGATATTGTATTTGGCCTACCTAAACTTGATAAACTATCCGAATTAAAACACCTAAAGTTTGTTCAGCTACAATCAGCTGGCTATGACTTTTTACTCAGAAAAGAAAATCTAGGCCATATAAGGTTTGCTAGCGCAAGCGGTGCATACAACGATTCTATTTCAGAACACATGCTTACCATGAATTTAAATTTATTTAGACATTTTAACCTTCATAGAGACTATCAAAACAAATCCATATGGCAAAAATGGTCTCAAATTAAACCAGTAAAATTAATCAAAGGTTGCACTGTCTTAATTGTAGGTCTCGGACAAATTGGCGGAGCCTACGCTAAATTAATTAAACAAATGGGTGCCCATGTTATAGGTTTACGCCGAAGCAATTTGGCCAAACCAGAGTATGTAGATGAACTATATTTAAGTGATAAATTAGAATCCATATTGCCTTTAGCCGATGTCGTTGCTATATCAACGCCATTGGATGAGAGCACAAAACATTTATTTAACCAAAATATGATCGACAAGATGAAAGATGGATCTATATTAATCAATATTGGCCGTGGATCTATAGTTGACACTGAGGCCTTAGCAGACGCATTAGAAAGTGGCAAACTATCCGGCGCTGCCTTAGACGTAACCGATCCGGAACCATTGCCTAAAGAACACAGGTTATGGAAAATCGAATCTGCTATCATCACACCTCACTGTGCAGGCGGATCCGGAAAAACCGGTATTCGAGAAGCTACCGAAAGGATTTTTTTGGCCAACGTATCCAAGTTTTTAAATGGAGAGAAATTGATTAATGAAGTTAATCTCTCAGTCAGCTAAAGCTGACAGGGGCTATCGCATTAACCCTCTCGGATGGAGGCTAAGTTCGAGTACAAAGCTAACTAAACCCTCAGTTTGTTTCGCTACGGTGCGCCCCTCTAGCAACTTTTGCAAAATTGCGTGGAAATTAGCATACCTTCAATTATTTTTGGAATTGTTAATGCGACATCCTCCTAGGTGGAGAGCCTAAATAAAAATTAAGCGAGGAAATTTTTTATGCAGAAATTAATCGAATACATGTCTACCCTTATTGACGACGGGCTTGTTGTAGCTTTTTCCGGTGGCGTAGACAGTTCCTTATTACTAAAGATAGCAACAAAATTAGGTCAAGCCAAAAATATTCCTGTTTATGCTGTCACCTTCGAAACTAATCTTCATCCAAAAGCTGATTTGGCTGTAGCCAAAAAAGTGGCCTCAGAAGTCGGTGCAATCCATGATATAATCTTTATTGATGAGTTAACATGTCCGGAAATATTGTCTAATTCTAAAGATAGATGCTATTATTGTAAACGGTTTTTATTTGAAACGCTAATTGATTATGCCAAAGAGCATAAATTAAAATGTGTAATCGATGGAACTAATTTCGATGATCTATCTCAATATAGACCGGGTATTTTGGCCCTAAAAGAATTAGGTATCATCAGTCCTTTGGCTAGGTTAGAAATTGACAAAGCCACTATAAGAAATTACGCCCAAGAATTAAATATAAGCGTTTATGATCGGCCCAGTGCCCCATGTCTAGCCACTAGAATTCCATACGATACACAATTAAATATGGATGTACTAAAACGGATAGATGAAGCCGAAAATTTCTTATCAGATTTAGGTTTTATCCAAAATCGAGTGCGTCTTCATAATGATATAGTTAGGATAGAAATAAATCCCGAATATTTTGATTCTATCATATCCAATTATAAAAATATTATAAGCCACTTTAAAAAGTTAGGATTTATTTATATAACATTAGATTTAGAAGGTTTTAGAAGTGGTAGCATGGATATCTTTCTTGAGATAGAATCCTATGGATCAAATTCTGTAAAAAATAATTTTTAAATTTAAATGAAAGTAGAAAGTACAAAGTAAAATGAATATAAATCAAATTTTAGAGCAAGTTAAACAAGGGGACATTTCTATTAATGAAGCCGAACAACGCTTAAAAGAATTGCCTTATAAAGATATGGGCTTTGCCAGGATAGACCATCACAGAAAGCTCAGAAGCGGATTTGGTGAAGTTATTTTTTGCCAAAGCAAAACTAATGACCATCTTTTAAAGATATATCAACATTTTGCCGACGAAAATCTTGAAGTTTTAGGTACTCGTGCCTCTGCTGATCAGTACAACTATATATCGGCCCAAATAAGCGAAATAGAATATGATCCGATATCACGGATTTTAAAATTAGAAAAGGCAAATAAAAATCATACTGGTTTAATAGCTGTTTGCACCGGTGGTACTACCGACATACCGGTGGCCGAAGAAGCAGCACAAGTAGCCGAATTTTTCGGTAGCCAAGTCCTTAGAATTTATGATGTCGGTGTCGCCGGAATCCATCGCTTATTTTCTAAGATAGAAGAAATCAATAAGGCCAACTGCATTATAGCCGTAGCCGGCATGGAGGGTGCTTTACCCGGCGTTTTGGCCGGAATGGTCGATAAACCAGTCATAGCTGTGCCCACGTCTATTGGATATGGTGCATGCTTTAATGGAATTTCAGCTTTACTAACCATGTTAAATTCATGTGCTGAAGGAATTAGCGTGGTAAATATTGATAACGGTTTTGGCGCTGGTTATTTGGCTACACAAATTAATAGATTAGCAACCAAAATATAGCCCAACCTATATAATCATATCAGCAATAAAATTATAGGCTCAACTATATAAACTTAATTTTATGTATAGTATTTTTTCAATATAAAAAAGAATGGAGACTAAATAACATGATATTATATTTTGAATGCTTTAGCGGAATTAGTGGAGACATGAGCGTAGCTAGTTTATTAGATCTTGGAGCCGATAAACATGCATTATTAAACGCTTTAGATAGTTTAAACATTGATGGCTATAAATTAGAAATAGATACCAAAGATAAATGCGGTATTTTCGGAACTAGTTTTAATGTTGTTCTTATGGATAATTCTCACTCAGAAGAATCTGAAAATTGTCATTACCATCATGTTTCTGAAGCCGGCCAAGATCTATCAGAAGAACCTGAGCTTAGCCATGATGAACAGGATAGTAAGCATTGCTCTCACCATCACCGTAACCTTAAGGAAATTTTGGAGATTATTAGCGAAAGTCAACTTACTGAAAATGCAAAAGCTTTGGCCTCAAAAATTTTTAACATTTTAGCCCGTGCAGAAGCAAAAGCTCATAATAAATCTGTCGATGAAGTTCATTTTCATGAAGTCGGTGCTGTAGATTCTATTGTAGATATCGTCAGCGTTGCTGTTTGCATCGATAATCTAAACATTACTAAAGTCGCAACCTCTACTGTCTACGAAGGAACCGGATTCGTAAAATGCGCCCACGGAATCATGCCTGTTCCTGTTCCCGCTGTCGTAAATATTTTTCAAGAAAGTGGCTTAAAACTCCGCATTACTGAAACTAGAAGTGAATTGGTTACTCCAACCGGTGCCGCTGTCTTAGCCGCTTTAGTAAATATAGATTCTGTACCAGAAGAATTCCATATTGTCAAAACTGGTATTGGCGTAGGTCACAAGGATTTCCCTAATGCTAACATTCTTCGCACTATGCTAATAGAAGAACCTAAAAAAAAAGAACTTTAAAAGATAATCAAAAAGATAATCTAAAAGATAATATTTGGCTACTAGAAACCAATGTAGACGACTCTAGTAGCGAAAACCTCGGCTTCGTTCTTGAACAATTATTTACTTTAGGTGTTAATGATGCCTATTTTACCCCCATTCAGATGAAGAAAAATAGGCCAGCCATTAAATTATCTATTTTATGTTCCAGAAATAAAATTAAAGAAGTCGAGGATTTTATTTTTAAACATCTTTCTACTATTGGAATTAGAAAACATGTCGTGGAACGCACTATTTTAACTCGTGAGGTTAAAACACTAGATACCCGTTTTGGTCCATGCAGAGTTAAAATTGCTACCCATAATGATTCTCAATATTTTTATCCGGAATACGATGATGTGAAACAAATTTCTTTAGAATATGATTTATCTTTTCATGAGATCTATCATCAACTAAAACATGAATTTATTAACTTGCATTCGAATCTATAATTTTGTCCTCATATCTATCTTTGTAGACGTTTTTATTTTTTATACATTTTTAAAAACTTTTTCAAATACTGTCACCAACTTATCAAAAAAAAATAGTATATTAATAGAAGGCTATCTATTGTTATCTTAAAAATCAAAAGGAGTAGTTACTATGTCGTCAAAATTATCAGTTGGTGAAAATAATATATTGGAGCTTGCTGCCAAACGTCAAAAAATTCAAGAATTGCGTAAAGAAGAGCTTTTAACTAGTATTGCTATTTGGAGGAGTACTATCCTTTCAAAAACTAAACTAAAAATAGAACTTATAAACGAAGAAAATGCTTACCTAGGTAAGATTATGTCTTGGGAAAATCAGTCCATTATATTATCATTTGACCCCAAAAATTTAATCTCTACTAATCAAGTATATATACTAAAAATTAAAGCTGATGATTTAGAATTTATCGCTAGTATTAGTATTAAAAAACAAGTTGTTCAAAAACTTCAGTCTTTTTATATTACTGAATTAATTTCACCTGTCCACCCAGTTGAACAAAGAAGTTTTTTTAGATTGCAAATCTCTTTAGATGTAGAAATTTATGTTCCTAAGCCTCTTGAACCTTCTAAGTCTTTTGAGCAATCCAAGTATTCTAAACAATCTCCTAATGATTCAGATTTTACTATCATTCACACTTCTACTTTAGATATATCGGCTGGTGGCATACGCTTTATGTATTCCGATCATCTTGAAACCGAATCTATTATTTATGCTAAATTTACACTAATGGATTCTGAGTATCACTTAGCCTGTAAATTATTAATACACTTTGAAAATGAATCAGAAAATTGCTATATATATCGGGCTAGTTTTGTCGATATAAATTTTATAGAACAAGAAAAATTATGTTGTGACATATTATTAGCTCAACGCTATCAATTAGCAAATAAACATACTAAAAATAAAAATTTTAAGAACTCTTAATCTATTTTTTATTATTATCTTTATTATATTTATTTAACTTTTGTGCTATAAATTAAAGTAACGGTATATAAATATATTATTATAATAATTAATTAAATTCACTTACTGAAACTCCCACTCCTAAAGGAATGGGGTTCTTCAGTACTGATTAACTTTCTTATATATCTCGAGAGAATATATACACTAATATAGTTTCCCTAATACTTTCACTATCAATAGTTCCAACGAACTAATTAGCGATAGTATAACGCCCGTTTCAAGACGCTGTTGTTTTAGTTTATTAACCGTACAACGTGCATTGAACATTTTAAGTAACAAATGACTACTTGTTGCAACCGTCTATATTCAGTTGTTATTTCAATTATAACCACCTTAATAACTTTTTATACAAAATTAAAAAAAAGTTTATTGGACTTGTATCCCACCCATAAATGAAGGGGCTTTACGCCCTTTTATGTAAAGGAGTGTATATTATGAGAATTGTACCCATTGTTAAACTTAGAGCAGATAGTAAATTAGCCTTAGATGTTTTTAATGAAGCAGGCCAACTTGTTTTGGCTAAAAATACTATACTTAATCAATCTAATCTCTCTGAACTTAAGAAAGCTAAGATTTCCTCTGTTTATATCACAGATCAATATTGTTATTGTGATACTCCAACAAAATATATGGCTAATTCAGACCATATGATGAGTAAAATTTCTATATTAAAAAAAATGATAGCTAATGTCGCATTAGGAGTTTCTAATAATGAAACTCTAATTTCTGCCATTGAACTTGTAAACGAAATAGTCCAATACTACTATTCCAATCAAAATAATTTAGAACTAGTTTATGAAGACGCAAAAATAGAAGGTAATGTAATGGAAGAAAAAATAATTTGTGTCGCAATGATCAGTACTTTATTCGCTTTAAAATTAGGCCTAAAACCTAGAGCTGCGGCCGCTGTCTGCCTGGCCGCTTTATTAAAAGATGTAGCTTTAGTAACTCCTAGCATAAAATGGATAAACGGCGAAACTAATAAACATCATCCTAAAAAAGCTTATGAATATTTAAAGCAGAATTATAATTTGCCGGATGATGTTTTAAATATCATTTTAGCCCACGAAGAACTTTATGATGGTTCTGGTTATCCAAATCAACTTAAAGGAGAAGCTATTCCTACAGGTGCCAGAATTATTACTATTATTGAAACTTACTATAACTCTAAAATGAACTTTAGAGATAATTGCTTACAATTAGAATCCGATTTCGTTAAGAAAACTTACACTTTAGATCCCGGATACTTAGAAGTATTCAGAGAGAATACTAATGTTTATGAACCTAATACTTTAGTAGAGCTTACTACCGGTGATATAGCTGTGGTTATCAATAAACCTTCTTTAAACTCATTTCAACCAAATATCCAAATCATTAGAAGTAAATCTTATGATGTAGGTTCAGAGCTTTGTTTAGCTAAAGTATTTAATGTTAATATCCAAAAAATTATATACTATATAGACTAATCAAAGCTTTGTTCTATTTAAAGTTAAAAGGGTACGAGTTACTTAAATATTGATCAAACTAGTTTACAGAACTTATTTTTTAACATATACTAAATAAATACTCTACCTTTTTTGCTAAAAAAATTACGCTAGGAGGAAATGAAATGATAGACAAAGACAGTGCAATTAAAAAAGTCATGTCTTTAAAAATCGATCGAAATGGTAATATCCTTTTACTTAATCAATATGCTCAAAATAGATTAGGTATAAGTGAGAAAAATAAGAAGAATATTCAAGATATAATTTTTTATAAAAATACCGAAAATCCACAAATGTTTTTAAGTCATATTTTACAAATAAAAAACAAAAGTAGTATAGATATAACTTTTAAGTCTATAGATAATGACTTCATCTATACAGTTTGTACTTTAGACAAAAACACCAAAACCGGTGATATAGATATCTCCGCTATAGATATAAAAAAATACAACTTTATAAGTAAACCTCTTAATGACGAAAAAAACGTTGACGAGCTACCCTTAAGTCTTTTGTATGATGCTATAACGGGCAGTCCAAATAAACATTATTTTTTAAAGTATTTTAATAATAATAAAAATCACAATTTTGCATTTATATACTTTGATTTAGATGAGTTCAAATCCATAAATGATTCTTTTGGTCGTAGCTTTGGCAATGTAGTATTAAATGAAATCATAAACAGAATATCTATAATCCCTAGAGATAATTTCACAGTAGGTAGATGTTTTTCAGATGAATTTTTAATATTAATAGAAAATTTTAAAAATAGTCAAGAAATTACAACTTTTATGACGGAATTAACCGATATTTTTAATGAACCTTTCATAAATAACGGTGTATCCTTTGCAATATCTTACAGTGCTGGTATAGCTTTATATCCTAAAGACGGAAATACATTTGAGGATGTCCTAAACAATGCTGATATCGCCATGCATCGTATTAAAGCAGAAGGGAAAAAAAATTATACCTTTTATCATCCAAGTTTTAAACAGCTCGTGCTAGAAAAAATGTATATGGAAAGTGCACTACGCGAAGGAATCAAAAATAGTGAATTTGTCTTGTATTATCAACCACAAGTAGATGTTAAGACTAAAAAAATACGAGGTTTCGAAGCTCTAATTCGTTGGGTTAAACCGGATGGAAGAGTTCTCCCACCAATTAAGTTCATTAATAATGCAGAAGAAACCGGCCTAATGGTCCCCATCGGTACTTGGGTTATCGAAGAGGCTTGCAACTTCATTAATCTTCTTAATCAACAAGGTTTTCATGACGTACACGTCGCCATTAATATATCTGTTATTCAGATAACCCAAAAAGATTTTATAGCTGCCATACGTACTATAATCGAAAAAACAAAGGTAAACATTAGGCAACTTCATATCGAAATTACCGAAACAATTTTAATGAAGGATATAAGCAGCAATGCTAACAAATTATTAGAACTACAAGATATGGGTATAATTATTGCCTTGGATGACTTCGGAACCGGCTATTCCTCTTTAACATATTTAAAAAATTTCCCCATTAATATTTTAAAAATCGAAAAAAGTTTTGTAGATGATATTGGTAGCGATAGAAAAAACCTTGTGAATCACATTATCAACTTAGGCCATGAACTGGATTTAGAAGTCATTGCTGAAGGCGTAGAAGATATCATTCAATTAAATTATTTAATTGAATCTCAATGTGATATCATTCAAGGTTATATTGTTAGTAAACCGCTTCCTGAAAAAGCAGCTTTGCAATTTTTAAAATATTCTAGCTGATCATCTATCACTTTTTTAATCTATCCAAACAAAACCTATTACACTCTCACAATACTAATATAAGGAGGTTTTATTAATGACATCTAACAAAGAACTTGCTGTTGAAAAAAGTATATATACTTATCAATCTATCATTTTACTAGATTCCAACTTGCGGGTAAAATTAACAGATGAACATGACTCATATGGCGTAAAAATAGTCAATTGGCAAGATAACAACTTATTACTCGAATTATATCAAAGTCAATTAAATCTTGCTGTAACTAAAAAATACGCTATAAATATGCTAACGAGCCATTCAACGTTTGCTTCTAATATTTTAGTTTTAAAGAAAATACTACAAGATGATGTGCATTTTTACGCTACTCAATTTGCTTCCCCTATACATCAAAAAAGACCAAGAAATCATTTTCGTCAAGACGTTGCTATACCTGTTACTATAATAATAGTAGCACAAAAAAATTCTAAGGTTAAACCTACGCCCATAAAAGGTACAACTATAGATATCTCAGCCGGAGGACTTAAATTTATAAGTAATACCATAATGAAGCCACCTCTAAACATCTACATAACTTTCAGTTTTCACAATAGTCGATTTACTACTAAAGCAAAAATTTTAGAACAAGTTGATAAGTTAAATAATAATCAATATATTTACAGAGTGATGTTTAAAGACATGGACGTTAATGTTCAAAACAAACTCGAAAAATATATAATAGATTATAGCATGAAATATTAATTATCTTTTCAGATTGTTTATTATCCCTTATCTTTGTTTATTAACATAGTAACAATAAAATGAGCATACATCAGAAGTAATTGTATGCTCTATATTTTTTTATTTTTATAATTCTCAAAACACTAGTCCGATCACCTTTTCGAAAAAACCATATGCGTACAACAGAGATCCGGTTGCTATATCATAGATATATAAGCATGATTTAAATTTTCCTTCGGTTTGCGCCAAAATATACAATAGCTCATCATACTGAATGATTTCTATTTCCTCTTGCTTTACTTTACTCTCTTCTTGACCCATTTTTTCTAATAGCTTAGAAAATTTTATTACCTCTAACTCTTCATTAATAATAAAATCATACTTACTTGGTTGTTCACTTTCACTATCTATCCGTATCTTTTTTACTACATTAAAATCTAGCAAAGAAATATAATAAACGCTATAAACTCTACTCCTTACTTCATAACCACCCAAAACCAATACATCATCTCTTATTAATATTTGGGATATATACATCGGCCTAGATACAATATCATTTAATAAAGGAGTATTTACGGTCTTTTCTACTTTATTGACAATATAAGTTTTTGTTATATCTCCAACATATGAAAAAACTATATATTGATTATTTTCATAAACCTTATATAATAAATTCGTTGGATTACTTACATAACTTATATAGTTTAAATAAGTATTTTCCAGTATAAAACCTTCTGTTAACTTTAATATATTGTTATTTAAAATTACTTTTTCTGTATCCATATTATAAGCTTTAAAACTATCCCCCGGCTTTTCCAAAACAGAAAGAGGAAGCCTATATTCTGCATTTTTTGCGAATATAACTTCCCCTAGCTGATTTTTATTTAATAATATACATACACAAATGAGTAAAATTATTATTAAACTCTTTTTCATATCTTAATTTTGCATGATATAATCTATAAAAATTTTCGCCGAATCTATTCTTTCGCTATTTATTACAATACCCACTATCATGTCATCATGAATAAATCTATAACCATCCATATAAACCGAATCTTTTGGCACTGTTAACCCTATTGGTATCGGATTTTCCATCGTTTCTGGTTTATTTGGATCAATTTTGGCTAACTCTTCATCCGGCATGCTGGCGGCTATATCCGGATTGTCCAATAAGTACTTGTCAACATAAAATAAATTATCCTTATATAATTCTAATTCTTCAGCCGAAAAAGTTTCATTCAAATCCATGTACATCCCTGTACCAATCATTGTTAAATAAGTAAAACTATCTGCTGCAAAAACATCTATGGCCCTCGAAGCAATTAAGCTAATTAACTTTTGTTGGCCAGCCACATAATGCATATCCTGATGTTCATGGTCTAGCATTGTGGTTGCATCAAACTCGTAATCATACTCCTCAGTAGATAATCCAAAATACTGTGCAAAGTCTTCTACAAACTTATCGGTGATATCTTCTTGTTCAAGAGCATTTATCGTTGTTACATTTAGAGCCACCGGAAGTTGAGTCGCATAATTATAGATTATACTGCCAAAAAACCATGTCAGCGCTATTGTTGTTATTACATGAACTTTGTAATAGTACCAATAATAATCTACCTTCACTTTAAAGGGTGCTGTCTTTATTTGTGCTCTAGCTTCTCTAAATTCATCCATTACCATGTATCAAAACCTCCTTCTTATTTTTTCTTTTGTATTTATTTTAATATCTCTTAATGAAGTTAATATAAATTAATGCAAAAATCAAGTCTTTTCTTTTATTTGTTGATCGGTTGTAACACGATTATTGTCAATTGTCCTCCATGTTAGTAACCCGTAATATTATTGTTGCAAATTGTCCCCATGTTAACTTTTCATTTACATCGTGCATTTGGGATATAATTCCTAATTGTACCAACTGCTTAATAGCCGCTACCTCGTCTACCTGCTGTTTTATCTCCAAATTTAAATATTGTGCTATCCCATTATATATAGCCATAGCAATTCTATTTAAAAATTCTTTATTCGAAAGTTTACTTTCCTCTTGTGCATTTGATAAAAATCCTATCTCAACTAAAATAGCTGGCATATCCGTTTCTCGTAATACTGCAAAGTTAGCAGTTTTTACTCCTCTATCTAAAAATCCTGTACTTTTAATTAAGTCTTCCTGAACATCTAAGGCTAGAATATAACTTTTTCCTACTTTTGAATATGCATATGTCTCTGCTCCACTAGCCAATTTATTTGTTGCAGAATTTGCGTGAATACTTATAAAATAATCTGCTTTCGAATCATTGGCTATTCTCACTCTTTCTTCTAATGATATATATTGGTTTGTTGTACGTGTTAAAATAACTTCTATACCCACTGACTCTAACAGTTGAGCTAATTTTAATGTAATCGTCAAAACTATTTCAGATTCTCTTAAGCCGGCTTGGCCTATAGCACCTGGATCTACACCACCATGTCCCGCATCTAAAACTATACGCATTGAGTTTTCCCCCTTTCTAAAATTTTAGGTTATAATACATTTTATGCATTATTGGACAAAGTGTGTACAATATTTTCATTGCAAAAATATATTTTTTTTGTTATATTTATATTGTAATAACATACCAAACATTTATTTCCATAAGGGGGAATTTTTTATATGTTGGATCAAAAAAAATATTTACGTGAACTTGCTAGAGAAACTTATAATTATGCTACCAGCGACATAATGGACAGCAGAAGGGCAGCTTGGACAAAGCATAATGATTTAAACTGGAGTGGCAAACCTTTGTTGTATATCCGATCCATACCATTCCATGAAATTTTGTTAGCCAAAGATTTAAAATGCGATACTCCAGTGCTTAGGCGATTAGAACGAGAATTTTTATTAAACCGTTACAGAATGAGCCTTCCAGACGACTACATAATAGAACCATACATCAATATCAACGCTGCTGTAGCTAGGTCTAAGGATAGCCTTTGGGGAATACCATGCAGTTTATCTGGTCACCATGTAGGTCCAGCTGGTGCCAAAAGTTTTAATCCATCTATTTTAGAATTAGAAGACGTTAAAAAAATGTATGTTACTGACTACACCGTCGACGAATTAGAAACCCAAAAAAAATTCGATACTATGTATGATCTATTAGGCGACAGCATCCCTATAGCTGTCAACAGAGCAACGCCTTTCGCCGGTCCATGGGAAGCAGATATTTGTACCATGTTAACCCAAATGCGTGGTTTAGAACAATTAATGATCGACTTCTATGACGATCCTGAATGGCTACATGATCTTTTAGCCTTCATGCGTGATTCTATCCTCAGACAATTGGATCTCACTGAGCAAGCCGGCGGTTTCTCTTCTATAAACACTATCAACCAAGCCATGCCTTACTCAACCGGTCTAGCCAATAGATCTAAAATAGAACCTGTAAACTCCACCAAAGACCTTTGGATCTTTACTGCTGCTCAAGAATACACCGGCGTTGGCCCTGCCATGTTTAAAGAATTCTTATTCGATTATCAAAAGCCTATTACCGAAAAATTCGGCCTAGCCTCCTATGGCTGCTGCGAAGATATGACTCAAAAAATAGATATTATAAAAACTCTTAAAAATTTGCGCCGTATAGCCGTTACTCCTTTTTCCAATACTCAAAAATGTGCCGAACAAATTGGCTCTGATTACGTTGTATCCTGGCGACCTCACCCTGCTGATGCCGTAACCTACGGCTTCGATGAAACCCGTACCAGAAATACTATGAGAGAAAATTTCAAAATCTTCCGGGATAACCATTGCACCTTCGACATCACTCTAAAAGATGCTCACACCATCGGTAAGGATCCTGCCGCTATCGATAAATGGACTAAAGTTGTCCGTGAAGAAATAGAAAACTTCTAAAATAACCAACTTTAAAATACACTAAAGTCACAACGAAATAAGCACAACTTGTAGTGCCCCTAAGTCAGCTTTGCTAACAGGGGTATTAGTTAAAAGGGAGCTGACGAATAAATCCCAGCCAAAAATAAATGCTTATCTTCTATATTAAGGATCGGTGGGTTTAGATATTGAAATAGAATACTTCTAAATAACCAAGTTTTAAAATATACTAAATCGAAGAACAGAAAAAAGGAGCGTTATAAATGGAAAAAAGAACTAAAAGAATCAGTATGTCTGTTATCGGAATTATTTTGGTTGGTATTTCTGTCGGTATGTTTAAACGGGCCGCCTTTGGTATCGACCCATATCAAACTTTAATGGCCGGCTTAAATGTTGCTATACCAATAAATTTCGGAACATTGTTTGCTCTTGTAAGCGTAATATTTTTTATATTTGTATTAATTTTTGATAGGCAATATATCGGTATAACCACATTTGTCAACTGGTTCTTGCTCGGATACATAATCGATTTCAGTCATATCTCTCTTCTAAATCTATTTCCAGATATGTCTATCCTAAATCGAGTAATCTTACTCATAATAGCAATCATAATCTTGTGCTTCGCTACATCCTTATATTTTGTTTCCGATCTTGGTGTATCAGTCTATGATGCTGTCTCCTTAATCATGGCTAATAAGTGGAAACTTCTCCCTTTTAAATACTGTAGAATAATCACCGATTCTTGTTGCGTCATCATCGGCCTTACTATTTTTTTAGTCGCTGGCCAATCCTTTTCTCAAATCATAGCTATTTTAAATATCGGTACAATTATAACTGCATTTTTTATGGGTCCTCTTATCGACTTCTTCATTCGTCATGTAGCAAAACCTTTTTTGGATAAAAATTAGTCAAAACTAAAAGCTGATCAGAATTTAAACTTTTTGATTGGCTTTTCTATTCTCATCCGAATACAACTTATTCTTGAAATTATCATGTTACTATCTTGTTATAGACAAGCATTCATTTATATGCTATAATCAATCTATCATATATACATAATGATTATGTAGCAAAATAGCTTTAATTGCAATAGGAATTATTGCAGTTTGAATGCAGCAAACTAACAAGTTGGCTACTTTTGGTAATTGATTATTCTTCAACTCACATGAGTAACTACAACTAAAAGTTACGCTTTCTCCCTCTAACTCCCTCCGTCACTTCGTGACACCTCCCTCGGAGAAGGAGGCTATTTCGCTGACACCTCCAGATCAAAAAAACCTCCTCGCTAGATTTTATTTCCAACATCAGAGACTTAACTTACTTTTAACTTTTTATGCTTTCACATTTTTATGAAATATAACAGTACTTACTATTAATAATATAGCTAACACTAACGCATATATCGGATAAATTTGTACGCCGATTAATCCAGCTAAAGCTCCAAAGATCGCTGGCATTATCAATGAACCCGTATACGCACCCGCCATTTCTAATCCTATTATCGCTTGCGAATATTTCTTTCCAAAATTATCTGGTGTCGAATGTATTATCGATGGATATACAGGCGCACATCCTATACCAATAACCAATAAACCTATTAACGTAGTCGCATCGAAAAATAACATTAGACAGCCAATTAACATCAATGTTTCACCTAACATTATCATTCTACGATCACCTAATTTATTTGCTATAAATCCACTTACAAATCTTCCACCTGTTATTCCGATAAAAAAGTATGACGTAAACTTTGCCGCAACTTCTACCGATATCCCTTTGGCATTAACAAAATAACTACTCGCCCATGCTCCAACCATCATTTCTATTCCACAATAGCAGAAAAATGCTACTAATATCAACTTTACACCTTTTATTTTTAACAATTCTCTTATCTTAAATGTTTCTACCGATCCTTTTTGTTCTCCATTTTCTCTTACTTCTGGTATATCTGATTTGACCACCATCTTTTTAAAAGCAGGTAGCGCTAACCAAACTATTATAAAAATTGCTATCTGAATCAATGCTACTATTCCATATCCTACTTTATATCCAGTTACATGGTTATCTGTATTAATAAATGCGAATCTCATTATGTACGGGCTAATCGATATTCCTACTCCCCAAAAACAATGTAACCAACTCATTTGTGCTGACTTATAATGTAAGGCCACAAAATTATTCACCGCTGCGTCTATCGCTCCGGCCGCTAATCCATATGGTATTGATATGATACACATCATCCAAAATGATTCCGCTAAACTATATCCAAATATCGATATTGCAGATAACAATACACTGGCCGCTATTACTTTTCCTACCCCAAACTTTTTTGTTATCATATCTGAATATAAACTAGATGTTATCGTTCCTAACGATACGATTATACTTAATATACTCATGTAGGATATTATTACTCCAAATTCTGTTTGCATTACTGGCCATGCTGTGCCTAGTAGAGCATCTGGTAAGCCTAGACTGATAAATACTACATATAATAATATGATCATCTTTTTCCTCCCTAAATTTTTTCCAAAATAAAGTTAAAATATTTTTTCGCTGATCTATTATATTAGATCATATCTCTTTTTATAACTGCAATATTTTTTTATAACCTCTCAGTCAGCTTCACTGACAGAGGCTGTCACATTAACAATTCCAAATATTAAATTCTGGATGCAGAAAGACGATGAAAACTTGCAAAATTTACAATTTACTTGAAAGCAACAAAATCTTGTATGCACACTTTCTCCCTCCGTCAGCTAACGCTGACACCTCCCTCCCGGAGGGAGGCACCGCTTCCCCTCAATTTTGTTTTCTATGGGAGCTGTCGCAGAGATCTGTCGTTAGATAACAGAAGAAGAGTATTATCCTTCAATTTTTAAAATAAAAGAATTGGCACACTTGCTTTTAGCACTTGACCTTTACACACGAAAAAACGAGCTACTCTTTTTTGAGCGCTCGTTTTCTGATTTTTGGTGTTGTTAATGCAACAACCCATTTTTATTATTGCACTATAAATCCATCTACGTCCCAAAGATCTTGCCAATCATTAGCACCTTCCCATAAGAAGACTTGACCTTTTATTAAACGATTATCTTTGTCTAATCCTTCTATTATTTTCATCTCTTCTTCTGTTAACGGATCTTCGGTTACACATTTTAAGTTACTAGTATAGAACGCCTCTTCTGTAGCAAACGGAATCGGAACCTGACCACGTTGGACAGCCCATTTTAAGCAAACAACAGCAGGGTGAATGTTATGGTTTTTAGCTATAGTTTGGATTTCTACTTCATTAATATCCGTGATGTCTGTTTCTGTAGTGTCTCTCTCTGGACGTTCAGGAGATCCTATTGGACAGAACGCTATCGGTAAAATATCTTGCCCCTTCAAATAATTAAACAATGCTGGTTGAGGGAAACATGGATGTAACTCCATCTCTATAGCTGCCGGCTTAATTCTACATAGAGGTAATACAGCCTTAAGTTTTGCTATAGTCATATTACTCATACCGATTGATTTTACAAGACCCATGTCTACTAGTTTTTCACATTGTTGCCAAGTTTTCATAAATCTTTCTACACTAAATGGTTTTGAATCAGGGTTTCTAGAATCCACGTCACAACCTGGTGCATGATAGTTAGGGAATGGCCAGTGTACAAAGAATAGATCTATATACTCCAATTGTAAATCTTTTAAACTCTTAGCACATGAAATTAATACGTCTCCTTTTCCATGCATGTCGTTCCACACTTTTGTTGTAATATAAAGATCTTTTCTTGTTACTAATCCTTCTTCGATAGCCTCCGTAAATACTTTACCTATTTCGGCTTCATTTTGATAGCATGCAGCACAGTCGAATAATCTATATCCTACCTTTATAGCCCCTTTTACCGCCGCCGATACTTGTTCACTATTATATCTATCGGATCCAAATGTCCCCATCCCAATTGCTGGTATCTCAAAACCATTGTATAATTTTCTTTTCGGTATAAGATGTTGTGCGATTACTTCCATTATTCATTAATCTCCTTTAAACGATTAAATTTTAAATTTTCCTTGTTCTTCATCTTCATTTGTATTTATTCATTCTTCATTTGTAGTTATTCATTTTTCATTTGTAGTTATTCGTTTTTCATTCGTAATTATTCATTCACTAGCAAAACTTTACCCTTAACCATCCTAGGTTCTTTAAACAGCATAAAGGCTTCTCCGCTCAAGCTATCGGAATCTTTTCTAGTATAAATTCTGAATCGAAATCATTATTCATTCACTAGCAAAACTTTACCCTTAACTCGCCCAGGTTCTTTGAACAACATAAAGGCTTCTTGCGCTTGCGCCATCGGTATCTTTTCTGCTATAAACTCTGGATCGAACTTTAGTTGTCCGGTTTTAAAATAATGTGCTGTCAAATCCCACTCCTTACCAGGATATGGTGCACTATACGACATCCAGGATCCCGTAAGTTTAAATTCTTTACGATTCATATTTTCCCACATCTTCGGTGTAAATGTCAAGTTCACATGCGGTGTCCCTATAAAACATAGGTTCGCCTTGTTGCTCGCTAACTCAAATGCCATATACATCGTCGCCACCTGGCCCGCTGTCTCATATACATATTTAAAACCTTTACCTTCGGTAAATTCATCCACTTCTTCCATAAATCCTTCTTTTAAAGTGTTAAAGGTCTTTGTAGCGCCCATTCTTTTCGCTAACTCAAGCCTTTGATCACTGATATCGAATACAACTACTTCGGCCGCCCCAAATATTTTGGCCCACTGCATAGTAAATATACCTATTGTGCCTCCGCCAAGTACAGCTACCTTTTCTCCACCCTTATAATCGTTTTGCAATAATCCATGCAACGCCACTGTAGATGGCTCAAACATGGCTCCTTGCTCATATGATATGCTAGCATCAAACGGTACTGCATTTCTTTCTGGTATCACCACATATTCAGCATTACTACCTTGTTTTCTCGATCCAATAAAACTATATTTCTTACATAAAGCATAATTCCCATGCTGACAGTCTTCACACGTTAAGCATGGTAACAATGGTGCACCGGATACTCTATCTCCAACCTTTACTTTGGTTACACCTTCTCCGATCTCCACTACATCACCTGAAAATTCATGACCAAGCACAATCGGATAAAAATGTACTCCGTTGTGTAGCACTCTCGGAATGTCCGATCCACAAATTCCAGATGCTTTTATTTTAATTTTCACCATTCCTTCAGAAACTTCTGGCTCCGGATAATCCTGATATTCAACAACTTCATTTGCGGTAACTACGGCTGCTTTCATATTATTAACATCCTTCCTATTTTGCTTAATTTTGCTCTATTTTGCCTAACCTTCATTAACAATGCAGACTTATTAACAACGCAGACTCATTAATAATGCAAATTCATTAACAATGCAGGTTCATGAACAAAACAGGTTTTAATTTTGCTCTTCCATCATTTCTTTCAATAAATCGTAAATTTTAAGATATTTTTAGATATTTTTTAAATCCTTGTTCATTATCTTTATTCGTAGAATGAATTCTTTTTATCGATACACATTCTTTTATGACCAATTCAAAATCAGAATAAATACCCACACCTATTCCAACTAATATGGCCGTTCCTAAAAGTGTCGCTTCATTTGAAAGCAGTACTTTTATATCTTTTCCGGTTATATCGGATTTGATTTATATCCATAAATAGCTAATTAACAAGACAAGCTTTAATTTTGCTCTTCCATCATTTCTTTCAATAAATCGTAAATTTTAAGATATTTCTTAAATCCTTGTTCGTACACTCGTTCATTATCTTTATTTGCAGAATGAATTCTTTTTATCGATACACATTCTTTTATGGCTGATTCAAAATCAGAATAAATTCCAACACCTACTCCAGCTAATATAGCCGCTCCTAAAGGAGTCGCTTCATCTGAAGCCGGTACTATTATATCTTTTCCGGTTATATCGGATTTTATTTGTGTCCATAATAATGAATTCGCAGATCCGCCCGTTGCTACTAATTCTTTAACTTTAGCTCCAGCCTCCTCGGCTACATCTAAATTGTGCTTCAATGAATATGCTACCCCTTCCATTGAGGCTCGAACCATGTGCCCTCTCGTTTTGCTGAAATCTAATCCGTAATATACTCCTTTAGCATACGGATTCCATATCGGCGATCTTTCTCCAGCCATATACGGTAAAAATGTTACCCCTTCTGACCCGGCCGGAACTTCTCTCGCTAAATCATTCAAATAATCAAATGAACTAACACCCTTTTCTTTTGCTGCTCCACGATCTCCTAATTCTCTTTCAACCCAGCGCATTACTCCACCGCCGCCCGTTGTACCACCTTGTAGTAGCCATTTTCCCGGTACGACATGATTACTTAGTATTAATTTCGGATCTGCTTGGTAGGTATCTACACAAATACTCATTCCGCCAGCTTGACCGCCTTGCTCTTGCGTCTGTCCATTATTTATAACTCCTACGCCCAACGTTGCACATGCAGCATCTAGGCCTCCAGCTACTACTTTAGTACCTTCTTTTAGTCCGCATTCTTTTGCTGCTTGCTCGGTTAGAGATCCCACTACTTCGCTACATTCATATATTTTCGGTAGCATTGTTTTACTGATCCCTAATCTCTCGCACATATCTTGATCCCATTTGCCATTTTTCATGTCATAGCAATGTAGTCCATATCCTTGAGATTTGTCTTGTGAAAATTCTCCAGTTAATTTATATACTATATAACTGTTAGACTGCAATATCGCAAAAATGCGCTCATATACTGCAGGATTATGCTGTTTATAATACAATATCTTCGCAGTTGTATATGTCGGTTGTAATGGATTTCCAGATAATTCAAATATCCTTTGTTCACCTACTCTGTCTATTATTTCATGACATATATCTCGACTTCTTGTATCCATCCATATCGGATTATTTATCAATACATTTCCGTCCACGTCCACGGCGATAGCTGACCAACTTTGTCCGGCTACACCTACGCCAACAATCTTTTCAGAATTAATATTAGCTTTTTCTATACATAATTTAGAAGCTTCACACACTGCGGTCCACCATTCATCCGGATTCTGTTCTACAAAACCCTCTTGCGGATAATAAGTGTTATACTCACCATTAGTTTGTGCTATAACTTCTCCCTTTGTGTTAAATATCGCAACCTTACAAGAACTCGTTCCAATGTCCATACCCATCAGATATTTTTCCAACGTTCTATCTCCTTCCGTGCAACAACACTAACAACAAATTTTGATTATTTATATAAATTGGCCTTATGAACACAGCCAAAAGCTTTCTTTCTTAGATTAACAACAACCTTTTTGGGACCTTATTCTCGTAGCCACAAACTTTTTTCTAGATTAGCAACATGGACCTTATTCTCGTAGTCACAAACTTTTTTCTAGATTAGCAACAACCTTTTTTAGCTTTATTTACACAGCCACAAACTTCCATTTTGGATTTCACTAAATCACTAACCTTTTTCATTCCTGCTTCTCCAAATTTCTTCGGATCAAATGTATTCGGCTCTTTCTTTAGCAACTCTTTTATTCCATCTGTATATGCTACTCTTAAATCAGTGGCAAAGTTTACTTTACAGATTCCTCTTCTTATACAATCCGCCACGTCTGCGTCCGAAACTCCGGATGCGCCATGTAAAACTAAAGGAATAGAAACTAATTTTTTGATTTCGTCTAATCTAGCTTTATCCAACACAGGATCGCCCACATAGAATCCATGAGCTGTGCCTATTGCTACGGCCAATGAATCAACACCGGTTTTTTCCACGAACTCTTTCGCTTCTAATGGGTCCGTATTGGTGTCCACCTCAACTTCTAAATCATCTTCTTTTCCGCCGACCTTTCCAAGTTCAGCTTCTACTGTTATATTATTCGGCCTAGCTACTGCTACCACAGCCTTGGATACAGCGATATTATTCTCAAAACTCTCATGAGATCCATCTATCATTATTGATGTATAACCTTCTTTGATTCCCTGCACGGCCAACCCAAAACTATTTCCATGATCCAAGTGCAATGCTACCGGTACACATACTTTGTCAGCCTCTGCTTTCACCATCGCATAAAAAGTTTCTAGCGTCCCATATTTTACTGTCGACGGTGTCGTCTGGATTATTACCGGTGCATTGTTTTCTTGCGCCGTCTTTACTACAGCTTTTATCATCTCCATATTTTCTACATTAAACGCTGCTATCGCATATCCTCCAGCTTGCGCCTCTAATAACATTTTTTTAGAATTTACTAACACGTTCCACATCCTCCTTCTATTTTATCGATTAATTTATTATATTTAGCCACTTCTAAATTAACCGCTTATATTTAATTACATACTACATTAACTTATTGTATTTGACCACTTCTAAATTAATAGCTTATATTTAGTTAAATACTACACCCTTTTTAAGGATTATATTAGCGTATATTGCTGCTTCACTTGTAGCTATAATAGCATAAGCTTTCTTTGATTCATCGTAGAATTTAAATCTCTCTATATGTTCTACGCTTTGATTTCCGTCTGCCCCCTGTATTAAATTTTTATAAGTTGTCCATATTTCCGGAACCATTCCTTCATCTTTCTTTGTTACTTCCATCAACGTTGTAGCTGATTCTACATATTCGTCCAATGGCATTACTTTTAATATAGCTTCTAATATTTCAGGTACTCCATGTCCATCTAACCTTATAACTTGCGGTCCCATCGTATGAGCCGGAAAATTTCCGTCCGCAATAACTATTGTGTCCCCATGTCCCATTTCCATTAAAACTTTTAAAAGTTCTGGCGATAAAATATTCGGTATTCCTTTTAGCATATTATGATCTCCTTAAAAAAATAAATATGGTTATTACACTAATTATTTTATAAAACTTTTCCTTAATTTTCCATATAAAAAATACAGTTTTTAATACAAGATATTCAGATTCAATTTTTATTATAATTTTCCTTAAATTTCTATAAGAAAACTTAAAATTTTTTCGATAAAATATTTATAAACTTTTTTGTACGATAAATTAATTACCGGCTTTTTTTGTACGATAAATTAATTACCGACTTTTTTTGTACAATAAAATATTTACAAGTTTTTTCAGATAAAATATTTACAGACTTTTTTAAATTAGGCTAATTTGATATAAAATTGATATATAAATCATCATTACTATTATTTAATAAGAGTGTCATTTTTATTCTGATTTTTTTACTGTGTATATTTATACGATTGCCGCCAAATTTCGTTTGAAATTTAACAATTTAGTGTTATACTTTTATGTGTGAAATCAATACTAACAAAAAGGAGATTTATACCTATGAATAATCATAAATTGATAACCAATATTCTAAGTTTATTACCTAATCCAAAATCTATCATATGCCAAAATTACATATTAGAAGTAATTTTTAGCCATTATGCATATGAACAAAATACTGTAAGATTAAAAAGTTTTTCAGACTTCGACACTTTTAATTTGCTTAGTACAAGTATAAAACAAAACATTGTAAAAGCTATATCTCAAATAGTTTCAACCGAAAGATTTATGGCCAGAACGTTGACCACAGAAATTTTTGCTACTGTAACTGAAGTAGCAACAACATCCGATAGCTCCGGCCCAGACGATGATGAAATTTTAGTAACCGCTACCGATATCGACGAACCAGACGATATTAACGATCTTATTGCCAGCGAAGAAATCGCTGCTGCTAACGACGAAATGGCTGCTACCATCGATTATCATCCCTCTGGCGTAAATTCCGCCTTAGAAATCGCTGTAGCTGATACTATTTTAGAATGTTTATCCTATCTTGACATCGAAAACTTAAATAAAGCTTACCATACTTTAATCGGTGCTTGGAATTTGATCTCTAACGATATAGAATATATTAGAAGTGAAGGCTCCATCGCTTTTACTGAAATTATGTCTGTTGCTAATAAAACAGACATAGATCAAGATTTATTAGATATGCGAATTGATTCTATTATTAATCACATTAATACTGTTCAGGAAGCTTTGCTTGATATGATCTTTGAAATCACTCAATTAAAATTTTAAGCCACCACTCCTTTTTTCTAAACTCCATTAATACGGATAATTAGTATTAATGAAGTTTATTTTTATATTTTTCAAGACTACATAAGAATTTTGAACATTTTAGCCTTGTACTTTTTCCCATTATGATGTAAACTCATTAGAAAAATAACATGGAGGTTTAATCATGATAAAAATTGCTATACTAGGCTGCGGCACAGTTGGCGGTGGTGTTTTTAAGCTAATTAAGCAAAATGCTTATGATATCAAAATGCGTACTGGTAAAGAAGTAGAAGTAAAGTGGGTACTAGAAAAAGATATCGACAAAGCATTGGAATGTGGTGTAGCTAAGGAGCAAATTTCTCAAAATATAGATGAAATAGTTCAAGATCCTGAAGTTCAGATTATTATAGAATTAATCGGTGGCTTAAATTTTGCTTATGATTCTATAATTAAAGCTATAAAATTTGGTAAAAATATAGTTACAGCTAATAAGGATTTAATAGCAGTCAAGGGAGAAGATATATTTGCTCTTGCGAAAGAAAACGGGGTAGACGTAAAGTTTGAAGCTAGCGTTGGTGGTGCTATACCTATCATCGGGGCCATGCAAAACGTTCTTTGTGCGAATAAATATTCAGACATAGTTGGTATTTTAAATGGTACTACCAATTATATTTTAACTCAGATGACTGAACAAGGGATATCCTACGATCTAGCCCTCCAACAAGCGGCCAAATTAGGCTATGCCGAAGCGAATCCTAGTTCTGATGTCGAAGGAACGGATGCCGCTAGAAAAATTTCAATCCTTGCTAGCATTGCTTTTAACTCTAGATGTACCTTAAACGATGTTTACCAAGAAGGTATAACACAAATTTCAGAAAAAGATATTACACTTGCTAACAAGCTAGGTTATCAGATAAAATTAATAGCCATGGCCAAAGAACGGGATAACAAGATTATTTTATTTGTTAGACCAGCATTCGTAAAAAATGATCATCCGCTTGCCTCTGTCAACGATGTTTTTAACGCCATCTTTCTAAAGTGTGATGCTGCCGACAACATCATGTTATATGGCCGTGGAGCCGGTGAACTGCCTACTGCAAGCTCTGTAGTGGGGGACATTATGTCGATATGCACCAATATCACTCACAAAACTACAGGAACTTATGGCCTTAATTGTTATCTACAAAAAGAGGTTTTAACTATTGATCAGTTGTATTCTTCTTTCTGTTTAAGGCTTAGAGTTCTAGATCAGCCTAACGTACTTGCGGGTATTGCTAGTGAATTAGGAAAAAGAGGCGTAAGCATTGCTTCTGTTATCCAATCACCGGTTGATAGTACCATGGCAAGCCTCACAATAATTACTCATGAAACAAAGGAACAGGATTTACAAAAGGCTATTGCCATTTTAAAAGAAAAAGAGTATGTAAAAAAAGCCAATATATTTATGTGCTTAGACTAAATACGAAATTGAAGACACACATATTTTATTTAAGCACCAGAGGAGTTTAAAATAAAAAGAGTATGTAAAAAAACCAATATATTTATGTATTTAGACTAAATACGAAACGGAGGATACAAATGTTTTATTCAAGCACCAGAGGAGATAACAACAAAGTTTCATCTGCTGAAGCTATTATAAAAGGTCTGGCTCCTGATAAAGGTTTATTTACCCCAGATAATATCCCTATACTTTCTGCAGAAGAAAAAACGTTTATAAAAACAACATCCTACAAAGAAGTCGCTAAACTAATCTTCTCCAAATTTTTAACTGACTTTTCTGATAAAGATATTTCTACTTGCGTAGATTCGGCCTATAATAATTTTGACGTAGCCCCATTACATCAGTTAGATGAACAAGCACAAATTTTGGAATTATGGCATGGGCCAACATGTGCATTCAAAGATGTAGCACTTCAAATTCTACCATATTTTTTAACTACAGCCATGTCCATAACTGGTGAAAAAAATGATATCGCAATCCTTGTAGCAACTTCTGGCGACACCGGCAAAGCCGCCTTAGAAGGCTTTAAAGATGTAGCCGGAACTAAGATAATAGTATTATATCCGAGTGAGGGCGTAAGCGCTGTGCAAAAACAGCAAATGGTTACTCAAGAAGGCGATAACGTTTCTGTAATATCCATTAACGGAAATTTCGACGATGCTCAAACAGCCGCCAAAAATATTTTTACAGACAACGTTCTTAACGCTACTCTTTTAGCCAAAGGTATCAAACTGTCTAGTGCTAACAGCATAAACTGGGGTCGTCTTTTACCTCAAATCGTTTATTATATAAAAAGTAGTATCGATTTAGATGAATCTACCATCGATTACGTCGTTCCAACCGGTAATTTCGGTAATATATTAGCTGCTTATTTTGCCAAACAAATGGGCGCTCCTATCGGTAAATTAATTTGTGCTTCCAATAGCAATAACGTTCTCACAGACTTTATTAAAACTGGCATTTATGACAGAAGACGTGAGTTCTTTAAGACGCTTTCTCCTTCCATGGATATCCTTATATCCTCTAATCTCGAACGCCTTTTATTCGAACTTTCCGGTCATGACGCTCCTCTTATCAGCCAACTTATGGCCGATCTTGAAGAGTTAGAAGTCTACACTATACCGGATGACTTGAAAAATAAACTAGATGATTTATTTTATCCGTCTTGCGCTGATGACCTCCAAACTAAACATGCCATAAAAGACTGTTATGATAAATTTGGCTATCTCTTAGATACTCATACAGCCGTAGCTTACGATGCCTATCAAAAATATACTAAAGAACATGATTCAAAAAAAATCGTCATAGTCTCAACTGCTAGTCCTTATAAATTCCCTATCGGTGTAGGTGACGCTTTAGGCTTAGATATAACTAAAAATGAATACGACATTTTAAAGGATCTAGAAAATTTAACTCACATTGCTATACCTAAACCTCTTGTAGATCTCGAATCCAAGGAAGTTCTCCATAGCATTTCCTGTCGAAAAGAAGAAATTCTACAAGCTGTAACAGAACTACTGTAAACAAAATATGCTATATCCGAAAAATAAATCTTATGCTGATTTAGAAGCTATACTGGCTCAAAAGTTTGTAGATTTCTATTATAATCCTAAATCGTTTCAAAAGCGTATAGCTATAAACTTCCCAGAATCTCGATTTAAAATCACATATATTTCCCGATTTCCTCCTTCCTATAATAAAGATGAAGCCGACAATCAAGGATATATCTATTACAAACCCTTGTGGGCTGTTATTGGTCAACTATATATGTTTAAATCTCCTAAAAAAGTTAAAAAAACATTCCTAGATGCCCTCCTTTTCTTCTTCATCTCTAAAACCGGTAGAGGTAAAGCAGAAATCCAAATAGCCCAAATTTCTCTTATCAGTATTTTGCCTTTGCTTATTCCTGTTTCACTGGTTATGCTAATTTTAATCCTTAGATAAAGATGGATCCAATGTACCCAGGTATCGAATTATTTAAGAATCGTTTTTAATGATATAAAGTTTGAATTATATTTTTTTATTAAAACAATTTTAATAAAACATTCTATTAAAAAAATCCTGTATTTTCATACTTTGTCTAGTAATTTTAAAAATTTTTATTTGTTTTGTATATTATAAAACAAAGATGTCAATAATCTAAGTAAATATTTTAACATATGGAGGATTCTCATGAACAAAAGTGTAAATTTACAAGATGTGGTTCTTAATCAACTTCGAAAAGAGCGCATTATCTCTACTGTATTTTTAACCAATGGTTTTCAGATCAAAGGAACGATAAAAGGATTTGATAATTTCGTTGTTTTAGTAGATAGCGAAGGAAAACAGCAGTTATTATATAAACATGCTATATCTACTATCGTACCTAGCAAAGCTCTTCATTTGACTCAAAGCGAAGAATAATTTTTATAAAAACAACCTATTATCTGATTAATTGTGTTTGTTGGGGAGGAGGTTGCCATGGCATATAATACAAAAAATAGACAACAACTTCTAGAGATTATAAAAAGTCAAAAAGATAGATACATTGCCATCGATGAAATTCATGCTGCTCTAGAAAAACAAAACATTAAAATGAGCTTATCCACAATATATAGATATATAGATTATTTGCAGGAAGAAAATTTGGTTAGCCAATATATAGATGTCAACGATAAAAAAAGTTATTTTCGGTATATTGGCGATAATCCGGATTGCAAACAACATCTGCATTTAAAATGTACCCAATGTGGAATAACGATACATCTTCCGCCAGATACTCTTAATCAGGATAATATACAGGATTTCAAAATAGAATACAATTCTTCCATCATTAATGGAATTTGTAAAAATTGTCAATAAAATATAAAGATAACTTTTACTCAAATCGGCCTCTTATCCTATATACTTAGGAGGCTTTTTTACGTGTTCAGATTTTTTGCTATACTTACCACTTCGCCCTTATTCATTACCACTACTCTATCAGAAATTGCAGATACTAATTCTAAATCATGACATACAAATATTATCGTTAATTTATTCTCCTTATGAATTTTCCTTATCAATTTTATTATCCTATCTCTTGTTAATATATCCAAAGCACTCGTTGCTTCATCTAATATCAGTACTTCCGGATTTAGCGTTAATGCTCTTGCTAAACATACTCTTTGTCTTTGACCTCCACTCATCTCTTTCGAATACCTATTTAAAAAACTCTCGTCTAATCCCACTTTATCCAAATATTTTAATGCTACTTCCTTTTTATCTCTCTTATTTTTATTTATTATCTTAAAATTTATTAGAGGTTCACTTATTATATCATACACTCTCATCTTCGGATTTAATGTCGCCGTTGTATCTTGAAAAAGCATCTGTATTTTTTGCCTACTTTTGCGTAACCTCTCTCCTTTTAACTGAGTTAAATCTATGCCGTCATACAGTACTTCGCCACTGTTTTTATCCTCCAACTTTGTTATTATCTTCATCAATGTGCTCTTTCCACATCCGCTTTCTCCCACTACCGAAATAAACTCGCCCCTATAAATATCAAATGATATATTTTTACAAGCTCTTACTATATTCTTCTGCTCTTGAAATGTTTTATTCACTTCTTTTATACTTATTATCTTTTCCATTTATTCAATCCCTCCCAATAATAACTGCTTTATATATTCACTTTCCTAATAATTGCTTTGCATATTCGCTTTCCTTATCAATCTGCTGTCCATCCTTTAAAATTATTATTCGATCCGATACTTCTAAGGCTAGCCGAATATTATGCGTTATCATTAAAATTGCTTTGTTTTCTTTTACCCGTATCAATTCTTTCATCACTAAACTTTGTGTCTCTTTATCTAATGCACTCGTTGGTTCATCTAACAGTAATGCATCCGGATCTAGGCTCATAGCAAATGCTAGACCCACCCGTTGCTTCATACCACCACTTAAATTATATATATATGTTTTCATTATATGTTTAGCATCTAAATTCATCTTATCTAATTGTTCTATTGCTAACTTTTCCGCTTCTTTTTTACTGATTTGCTTATGTACTCGAATATATTGTATAAATTGATTGCCAATTTTTCTAATCGGATTTATCGATAATCCACTGTCTTGAAATAATAATGCTATATTATTTCCTCGTATCTTATTTAATTCTTCCTCCGTTATATCTATTAAAGATTGATCCTTATATCTTATATCTGCGTTCACAATCTTTGCGGATATAGGTAACAGCTTTAATATAGATCTGAGTATACTGGTCTTACCTGATCCGCTTTCTCCAACAATGCTTACTATCTCACCCTTTTCAATTTTTATATTGAAATTACTTACTATCACCTTATCTTCATACATAATCGTCAAATTATTTATACTTAACATTTTTTCTCGTCCTCCTAAATGTCACCTGTATCTTACCTTTTCACTTAACAAATTAATTATTGACACGATAAGTTCAATAGTTACTCTCGGATAAAAAAGCCTCCGCATTTATGCATAAAGTAACTAACTTAATAAATTGATTATTGTCATGATAATCGCAATAGTGACTCCTGGATAAAATTTAATATTTTTCCTTCGTCCTCCCAAATGTCACCAGTATCTTACCTTTTCGCTTAACAAATTGATTATTGTTACGATAATCGCAATAGTGACTCCCGGATAAAACACCAACCAAGGATATGCTAACATATACGGTCGGCCTTCATTAACCATTAAGCCTAATTCCGGTGTCGGTGCTGAAACTCCAAATCCTAAAAAAGATAACGCTGATAATTCTAAAATAATCGCCCCTATATCCGTCGCCGCTGTTACTATCAAAGTTTGTGATATATTTGGTAACACATGCCTAGTTAAAATGCCGAACTTTGTTGTGCCTGCCATTTTAGCCGACTTTATATAATCTTCATTAATAACTTTTATAACCATGCTTCGTGATAGTCTTATGTATTTACTAATGGTTACTACAAAAATAGCTATCATCGCATTTCTAAGGCTAGCTCCCATTATGCCCGCTAACGCTATAGCTAGAACCATGGATGGACATGATATTAAAATATCCGATATCCGCATTATGATCATGTCGATCAATTTTCCATTGTACCCTGCTATGATCCCTAAAGTGCTTCCTATTATAGAAATCATTGCTATTAATATTATAGATACACTAAGAGAAATTCTTATACCGTATATTATACGAGAAAAAATATCCCTACCTAATTTGTCCGTACCAAAAATGTGATCAGAAGTTGGTGGCATAAAAGCATTTTGTAAATTACTCTGATACGGATCATAAGGCGCTAAAAATTCTGCAAACACTACTATTATTAATATCATAATTAATAGAATTACTAATATTATCGTAAATTTATCTTTCTTCATTATATATTCTCCTTATTTGATCCCTCAGTCGCTGAAGTTGAATCTCTTAACCTCTCCGTCACTAAAGTTGATACCTCTCCACTTATAATAATGAAGATATTCATATTAAAAAGGTTGATCCTAATCTGAGTTTAGTATAAATTGATATTATGTAGAATAAATTCTATTATAGCATAATAAGCAAGATTTTAAATATAGCTTATGTTAAAATGAAACTAAATTGTTGGCCTATTATTATGCTACGGAAATAGTAATTCTATATAATTAAGTTAGAGATCAACGAAACCTTTCAGTCACTTCTAGCGAATTAGGAATAATTTTAATTAACTTTTGACCTCTCAATCACTTAGTAACAGCTCTTTTACTCCATCCGTCTGCTTCGCATCCACCTTCCTCCAACTCCCTCCGTCACTTCGTGACACCTCCCTTGGAGAAGTAGGCTATGGAAAATTAAGTACGAGGATCAAGCAATCCATATGATATATCGACTAATAAATTTATGCTCATATATATTATTGATATTATTAGTACATAACCTTGGATGAGTGCATAATCATATCCGATTATCGCATCGACAGCCATGCTTCCTATCCCCGGATAAGAAAAAATCACTTCGATAACCGCTACGCCGGATAATAATGAACCTATAGAAATCCCTAATAATGTTATCATAGGTAACAATATATTCGGTATTATATCCTTTATTACTATATCTTTATATTTTATACCTCTGGATATAGCACCGAGAATATATTCTTTTTCTAGCTCATCTAACACTACACTACGAATTTGTCGTATATATTTGGACGACATAGAAAATGCTAACGTGGCCGCTGGCAATATCATAGATTCTATATTCCTACCTGTGGATATTATGGGCAACCACTTTAATTTTAATCCGATAAAATATAATAACAACGTTCCGACTAAAAAACCCGGCATGGATATCCCTAACGATGTATATATTCTTACTATATAATCAGTGACCGTATTCACTTTCAATGCAGAAATAATACCCAAGGGCAATGCTATACACAACATCATTATGATGGCCATTAAAGATAACTGAAGCGTTTTAATTATCCTCGGCTGAATTATATCCATTACTGGCTGCTTCAATGCAAACGATGTTCCTAAATCTCCTTTTAAAACCGATTTGACCCAGTCTGTATATTGAACTAAAAAGGGCTTATTATATCCTAACGCTTCTCTCGTTTGTTCTATCACTTCTTCACTAGGTATATTTCCGCTTGATATGTACATCGTTCTAACTGGATCGCCCGGCGCTAGATATATTAAACTAAACGTTATAAATGTTATTCCAAATAATGAAATAATGAGTTGTATTATCCGCCCCAAAATACCTTTCATATCCATATTTTACTCGCCTCCCTATTTTCTATTATACTAAACTTTTTACTATAAAATGCAAACAATTCGCAAATTCATATTTATAAAAAAATAGTCTGAGTTAAACTATATTTATTTTTATATTTTCGGTATTTATTGTATAAAATAATTGACATTTTCAAGGAAATATTTTACAATTTAATTATTTATAGAAAGGATTTGTAAAATGCCACTTACATTTATCTCACTAAGCACTTTAGGTGCTTTATTAGGTTTAACAGTTACCATAATACTAATCATACGAAAAGTAGAAGCCGCTTATGCTATGATGTGCGGTGCCTTAATTGGCGGATTACTCGGCGGCATGAATTTAGTTACTACAGTCGATAATATGATTTCCGGTGCACAAAGCATGATGCCAACAATAATTAGAGTATTAACTTCAGGTGTATTAGCTGGAACTTTAATAAAATCTGGAGCCGCAAATCAAATAGCAGAAAAAATTATATCTTCTTTAGGTGAAAAACGATCCATCCTAGCTATTGCCTTATCCACTATGATTTTAACAGCCGTTGGAGTTTTTATCGACGTTGCTACGTTGACCGTAGCACCTATTGCAATTTCTGTCGGAAACAAACTTAAATATTCTAAATACGTCTTATTAATAGCGTTAATTGGCGGTGGAAAAGCTGGTAACATGTTCTCTCCAAATCCAAACTCTATTGTTATAGCTGAAAATTTTAATATCAGTCTTTCATCAGTTATGCTTGCTGGTATTATACCCGGTTTGGTCGGTCTTTTAGTTACTATATTACTTGCTACATATATACAAAAGAGATATGAATCTAAAAATCTTGAATTTCATGCAATCACGGAATCATCATCCGAAATAATGACGGCCGATTTACCTACAATTCTTAGTTCTATATCCGGTCCTTTGGTTGTTATTTTCTTACTTATGCTAAGACCTATAGCCGGAATAAATATAGATCCGCTTATAGCATTACCAACTGGTGGATTAGTTGGAATATTTGCTATGAAAAAGTCTCCACAAGTAAAAGAATATTTATCTTTTGGCTTAAAAAAAATGATGCCTGTTGGAATTTTATTAATTGGAACCGGAACTATCGCTGGCGTGATAAAAGCATCTCAACTACAATATGATATAATTGCAATGATAGAAATCTTAAGTCTACCAGAATTTTTATTAGCTCCTATCGCAGGTATTTTGGCTAGCGCCGCTACAGCATCCACTTCGGCTGGATCAGCGTTAGCTTCATCCACGTTTGCATCTACAATAACTCAAGTAGTATCAGCACTTTCAGGCGCTGTTATGGTCCACACAGGTGCCAACGTAATGGATACTTTACCACATGGATCTTTCTTCCACATATCAGCTAATTCTGTAAATATGAATATTTCTTCTAGAATGAAACTACTGCCTGCTGATATTTTAATAGGTTTTTCTACTACATTAGCTGCTACTTTAATTTATGGATTACTCTTAGGTTAATCTAATTTATCTACTAAAAAAAGCCTTTCCATTATTTATCGCATGGAAAGGCTTTTATATTATAGAGTTGATAAATATGTTGCAATCAAATTATTTTCATACAACCATTTAGTAATAACACTGCTTTCAAACATTTCTGTAAACCATTCAGTGGCTGGATTAGTTATTATAAACGGTATCATTAGACAGAATATCCATACCCAAAATGCTCCTAGCATTAACCCTAATCCTAATCCGCCTAATCTATTTACCGATTTAATTAATGGCAACTGTGTTAATGTTGATAGGATAACTCTAAGTATATATAAGAATAGCTTAATAATAATAAATGTTAGGAAAAATGCCAATGCATTTATTACAAAGTCACTTACTACTATTCCAATATATTCGGCCGAATTTAGTATACCTAAACTTAACTGCATATTAACCTTATCAACCGTTTCTTCTAATAAACTAACCGACAACGTACCTACTGTTTCAAATAACTGCTGTGTCGCTACTTGCAGGCTATCCGAAAGGTTTAATTCCGATACAAAGCTTGCTATGCCCGAAATCATATGTTCATCTATTGGTGTAGATTTTAGGATAACTGCCATAAATGGCCATAGTAGAAATGCTACGATTAAGGCTACAAAAATTGATGCAAACTCAAATACTGCTATCACAAATCCTTTTTTTTCATATATTAATCCTAACATCAAAATAAATAATACTACTATTATGTCTAAGATCATTTTTTTATATTCCCCCCTTTGATACTAATCTTACTATGCTTTTATCTGTTACTGCTATAGTCATATAATTATTTGTAAGCACTTTGTTTATATTTTGTTTGGATACAAATCTAAATGTCTCCTTTCCAATTCTATTATATCCTTTAAAGACTGATCCCGCACCGATTACTACTCCAGACGCATTTGCATTTACGTAATTTATCGGAGCATCAAAATCCAACTGTACAATATATTCTTTTAAATTATTTAATAGAACTAGTTTATTTTTTGCATGTGTAGTCATTGCGGACGTTACTATTGGTATATATCCACCTAGCGATGTCATCTCATCTATAATTATTTTAAACAATACATTGTCTAATTTAAATTGGCGCAATAATTGACCGTTAATGTCATAAAAGGTCACAAATTTATCTCCGATACTTGCAAATATATCTTCATTTATAAACTCTATATTATATATTAAATTATCTGGTTCCTTCTTTACATAAAACATTGGACTAGTTACAACTTCTTCTGGCTTATGAACGGATATTGCCCCTATTATCGACTGAACCTCTGAGCCATTTAAGTATAGAGAGCCTACTATTATATAATTGCCATTTGGTGATACAACAGCAGTCATAGGATAATCCCCATTGCTAGTAAAACTCCCACTATTAACGCCTAGATCTCTTCCTGTTTGACTATAAGCCGAAATGATGTGACCTCCATCTACTTTTTGTATTACGGCTACCTCTCCATTTGTGTTTATACTAAAGTTTACTATCTTATTTTTAAATATTAATTCGTATAACTTCCCCTTATTACTAAACACTAATATCTTATTTCCATTCGGTTCACTTACTGCAAAGTACGGATAACTCTTTCTTGTTTCTATCTCTTTAAAACTTAACGTGTTGGACCATATTTCAGCCCCATCTTTGTTAAATGCTCTTAGTCCATCCTTACTTATATATATAGCTTGATTTCCATTCAGAAGAATTTCTTCCATTTTTTCCGGATTAAATTCATATATCGTATTACCAAGTTCCAAAACTTTTTGGTTTACCGCTACTATCCCCAAAGCATTACCTATTATAAATATAATCCCTATTAATGCACAAATAGTTAATATTAACGTTGTTTTCTTTGCGTCAGAGTTCATATTTTGCTTATCTCCACGATCTTTAAGTAATTTTTTAGCATGCAAAAAAGATAAGTGCTATTATAACACTCATCTCTTTTTTTTGTTACATTAACATTTCATACATTTTGATATACTTTTTAGCAGACTCTTCCCAGCCAAAACTTTCTTTCATCGCATTTAATTGAATCTGTCTAAAATCACTTGGACGATTGTGATATAATTCATTTGCTTCTTCTATTTTTTTATATAACCAATAACCTGCATAATCCACAAACTCGAAGCCTGTACCTTCTTTAGTTGTTTGATTATAATGAATTACCGTATCTTTTAATCCGCCTGTTTGCCTTACTATCGGTACAGCTCCATATCTCATGGCCATCAATTGCCCTAATCCACATGGCTCAAAATAAGATGGCATCAAAAATACATCCGATGCTGCATATATCTTTTGGGCTAGACTCTCGTTAAAGTCTAAAAATATTACTGAACGATCTGGATATAAATATTTAAAGTGTCTAAACATATTTTCATATTCTTGCTCACCTGTGCCTAGTAATACAAATTGTACACCAAGTTCCATGATTTTATCCATTACCCATTGGCCAAATATAGTTTGTTTCATTATATCAAAACCTTTTTGGTCCGTTAATCTAGAAATAATAGACACTAGCATAGAATTGTCTTCTTTTAATCCGAATTCTTTCTTAAACGCTTTCTTATTTTTTTCTTTTAAATCTAACGTTTTTAAATCAAAATTATAATATAATGCCGGATCTGTCTTTGGATCATATCTCTGAGTGTCTATACCGTTTATTATTCCTGATGATTTCCAATATAGTTGATCTCTTAGTAAGCTATCCAAGCCGTAACCATACTGTGCTGTTTTTAACTCTTCCATGTATGTCGGACTTACCGTATTTATATGATCTGCATATAGTAATCCGGCTTTCATGAAACTGTAGCCACCGTTAAATTCTAATTTGTCTGAATTAGCATAACCATCATCTAGCTCCAAAAATTCTAATACTTCTCTACCAAAGATCCCTTGATATTTTATATTATGAATAGTAAAAACACATTTAATATTATTGTACTTTTTATCCCAAAAATATTTGTCTTTTATAAGCAAGGATATCGGTCCTGTTTGCCAGTCATTGCAGTGAACTATATCCGGAACAAATCCTATACGACAAATCATCTCTGCTACAGCTTTTGAAAAAAAGGCAAATCTTTCGCAGTCATCACCATATCCGTATAATCCATCTCGGTCAAAGTATCGATCATTTTTTATAAAATATGTTGGTACATCAGTTGGTTTATACAATATATCAGCATACTGATGTCTCCATCCTAGGGAAGTGTCATATCCAGCTACATGCTGTAGTTGATCTTCTGGCAATTTATTTTTTACAGTTCGATAATATGGCATAACAACTCTTACATCTACACCTAATGTAATCAATTCTGCAGGAAGGGCACCAGCCACGTCAGCCAATCCTCCGGTTTTTGCAAACGGTACAACTTCACTTGAAACAAAAAGACATTTTAGTTGATTCTTCTTAGTAGTCAAAACATTCTCTCCTTTTGTTAATATCATCGTCAAGAAACTTCTTTCTCTTCAAATTATAGTTTACACGAAACTGAATGATTTGTCCAACAAAAAGTCTTTATATTAAAATTATTTTTCTATTCTACTAATATCAAATTGGCTAAAAAGTATATTTGATATTAAACTCTAGATATAAAATTGATTATATTTTGTACAAAAAAAAGCCTAGTCCCAAAATATCGAACTAAACTTGTTAAATTTCAAATTAATTTACAAGAATTTTCAGTTTTTGACCAACTCAAATATTCTCACTATCTTCTATTTATTTCTAAACTGCTCCATTTCAAAATCTTGAACTAAAGCTGTCAAATTCAAAATTAATATATAATAATTTTGAGTTTTTGACCAACCCAAATATTGTTACCATCTTCTATTTCTAAACCGCTCCATTCTAAAATTTCGAACTAGAGCTGTAAAATTGCAAATTAATCTACAAAAATTTTAAGTTTTTGACCAACCCAAATATTGTCACCATCTTCTATTTCTAAACCGCTCCATCCCAAAATGTCATGAACTCGACCTTCATGTCCAAAATACTTTTGACTAATCTTTCTCACTGTATCGCCTGGTTCTACTGTATAAATTTCAAATTCATCTGTACTTTGTACATCATCGGATTCGGCAGTTACAGTTTCTGGCTTGTCTACTTCATCAGCTATTGTTGTTGGAATTTGTTCATTATCATTATTTTTCTCCGGTATATTTAATGCTACATTATTCTGGTTGGCTGGAGTAGATCTATTTATTAAATCATCAATATTAGAAGTTTTATTAGTTGTTTCAGCCACAATTTCTTTTTCAGCAGATACTGGAATGATTGGTGTTTGATTATCTGCTATATTTAGGTTTTCTTCTATTTTATACTGAATCTCTGAGTTATCTATAGAACTTTCTACTTCTTGATTAAATACTGATTGACTTAATGGTGCTTCTTCATTTGTATATTTGGCAAAAACAACACCTAGCGCTAATAAAGCAAGGCAACCTGCTACTAAAGAAAAGTTGGATTTTTGTTTACTTTCATGGCTTTTTTTTCGTTTAGCCTCTGAATCTCTAAATTGATAAACAGCTTTATCCGGTACTTCTTCTATTTGATCTTCTTCGGTTAATAATGGATTGTCCATCATGTATTCTTGCATAGCTGGATTTTGATCATAAAATAAATAATAGCCTGTTTGCTCTTTTAATGTTTCATCATCATATGCAAAAAAAGTTTCTACTCTATTTACTGAATCCACTAATAATAATAAAGAATATTTATCTCTAAAAAATTCACGATGGATTTTTATTTCTTTTGAACTCACCATGGTGCCATACCCTGGTTGCATATGTAACCAACCTACGATACTAGCCCCCTGAAAATATTTCTCTTTCTCTCTATTTACCATTTTTAGGCCTTCTTCGCTAAGCCATAAATCATCAGCCGATAAATATTTTTGTGCTATTGGTATCATTCCTACTATTATTGTCTCTTTATTTTCCTCATATCTTTGTCCGATTAACACTGCAGATAATTCATGATGAGGACTAGTGGCTGCATACTGATAAAGGTATGTATGTGCGTAATCCTCAATATAAACTATATGCTCTGTTTCTAAGTCTCCAACCGGTTTTAATGAATTCGAATCTCTTAAAAGTTTTGCATATAATTCCTGTGCATCAATAAATTTTTGACCTTTTGCCTTTTGTGCTCTAGATTGCTTAAAAAATTCTTGTTGTTCTATTTCTTCTTGCTCTTCATATTCGGCCTGAGTATTTATTTCCTGAACATATTCTATTTGTTCTTCTTGTATATACTCTTCTTGATACTCTTGTTGATATTCTTCTTGTTGATATTCTTCTTGTTGATATTCTTCTTGTTGATACTCTTCTTGTTGATACTCAGTTTCATATTTTTGAACATATTCTGGTTCATTTCTTTGAATTCTATTACCTTGTGATTCTCTATCTCTATTTGATAATTTTGGTTCGTATATTATTTTACCCATTATGAAGTTCTCCTTTGTTGTTTTAATTTTTTATAATCGACATGACATTTATAATATAATTAGGATTAGGATAATTCTATAATTGTCTGTATATGTAATATACCATTAATCAACGTGTTCCTTTAGCACTTTTTGTCGAGTACCTAAATTTTTTTATCTACATTTTTTTACAAAATACCATCTTATGTGATATTATTCCACTTTAAATGTAGAAATTTGAAAAAGACATATTTTTTTATTAGTATTTCCTTTATTTATTTTTTATTTTTTCTATATTTGTGTTGACTATGTCTTTAAGTATATATTATACTAATTACAGCAAAAATTCGCAAAGGAAACTAATTTATTTAATTTATCTATATTTTTCCTATTTTGTTTGCCAACTATATATATAGTAAAAATTTACAAAATAAACTTGTATTTATTATAATATTTCGGTTTCTTCTTTAAAATATATTATACTATAAATTTGAAAAATACGTCTACCCCCTTATATTATTCCAAATTATTGTCAAGTATATATATATGAGTTGCAATTAAAATAGTAAGGGAAGGTGGTGTTCATTATAAGTGCCATAGAGCCAGTAAAAACAGATTCAGATTATATTAATATAAATGATCCACACCATTTCCGTGACTTTTGCCAACTATTATATAAATATTTAAACTTATACCTTCCTCTTTACAATAATGAACTTGTTCTTTTATGCATAGGAACAGATCGTGCAACCGGAGATAGTCTTGGACCATTAGTGGGTTATAAATTAAAAGATATAACTGAAAATAATATTCATGTTTTTGGAACACTAGACCACCCTGTACACGCAAAAAATTTAGTACAGACTCTATCATATGTAAAGCTTTTACATCCAAATGCTCTCATTATCTCTATTGATGCATGTCTTGGTGCATTAGAAAAAGTGGATAGTGTTTCAATTGGCACAGGACCTATAAGACCTGGTGCTGGTTTAAAAAAAGATCTACCGGCTGTTGGAGATCTGCATATCATAGGCATTGTAAATGTTAGTACATCTATGAACATGGCTGTATTGCAAAATACTAGGCTGTCATTAGTTATGAATATGGCAGAATTAATTTCTTCAGGACTAAGGCATTGTATAAGTTTATATAACTACCAAGTTGGTATAAAAAAAAAAAACATGATCTTGAGCCACCTAATTAAAGTAGTACAGCAAAGTCGGATACGGAACATCTTTATTAAATAAATGGACGAAATCACATTAATTATTAATCAATGTTGTCGGTAGTCCATTTGAAATTTTTATTCTTTTATTTTATTTTCGCAAATTGATTTCATTTTCGTAAACTAATTTCCTTTTCGTAAACTAAGTTCTTCGGCCGTAATATTTTCTAAAGCAATTAAGGCGGCCAAATAAAATAATGAAGCGAATAGTATGCTAAAGGATAAATTAACTCTTAAATTCATTCCTATAAACAACATATCTGATAAAAAACTTTTGGTAACCAATCCTGCCGCTACAGCACATAAAATTGGATGAAATAACCACTTAGTTAAATCTATTTTTATCTTTGTTATCTCTATTAATCTATTTATATGAAAAATAGATGATATTATATTGCTTAAAAGTAATGTTGCCAACAATCCATTTAATCCTATTTTTGGAATTAAAATATACATCATAATTATCCTAAAGACCGCATCTATAATTCTATATTCCAAACATTTTTTTTGCTCACCCAAACCTTTTAAAATACCATCTATTACAATTTCTACGTACATAAACGGAGACATGCAAACCATAATCTGTAATAATGTTCCGACTTGTGCGTTATCATAAACACTAATGCCAAGATCGTTACCATATAACGTAAAGATAATTACAATGAAAAAAGCTATTACTAAAGTTAAATGCAGCACTCTACTAGTTAGGCTTTCTATTCGACCTTTATACTTTAAAGCATGTGCTTTTGCTATTTCCGGGGTTAATATTGTAGAGCATGCTGAAAGTAAGGCAGTTGGAAATAACAGTAATGGAAATACCATGCCTTTTAACATACCATAGATACTAACGCTTTCTCCTATAGTTAGGCCATAATCCTGTAATCCTTTTGGAATTAAAGTATTTTCTAACAATACAAATACAGCCGTTAAGTACGAAGAAGCTGTTATCGGAAATAAGACATTACAAATTTTATAAATCAAACTACCCTGTGGTTTATTATTTGATTTATTTTTTTTAGCCGTTATTCTATTACTCAGATAAAGGAGAGCTAGATATGTAAACGATAAAATCTCACCTAATGTTATAGCTAAGCTCATGCCCATGCAAGCCATAGTTAAGTCATTAGTACCAAACAAACTTAGTAAAATAATAGTAAGGCCGAATTTTACAATTTGTTCTAACACCTCTGCACTGGCTGGTTTAATTATATCCTTTATTCCATAAAAATAACCTTTAAAACATGCTGATATTGTCATAAACGGAATACTTAGAGATAAGATTTTAAGCCCCTCTACAATCCTAGTATCTTTTACTATAAGAATACTAATAGATTGAGCATTTATATAAATTAAAGATGTTATAATTAAACTTATAATAAAGCCAAAGGCCAAAAATATATGCATTACTTGTCTAGCTCGTAAAAACCAGCCCTGACTTATTTCTTCCGCTATAATCTTAGAAATGGATGTTATTATGCCTGCTGAAGCAACCATATAGGCCATCATATAAACTGTTATAGATAATTGATATAATCCAATTCCTTCAGCCCCTATTTGATTCGATATATATATCATAGTACACATTCCAACCAATCTCGTGGTTACAGAACCGATTGTTGATATAAACGTGTTAACCATTAGTCCTTTTTTTATCAAATTAATTCCTCCTTATTAAATTAACTGTTCTCTTGTACAATTATATGTGGCCAAGCTATTTTTAGACGTTATAATTCTAAAATGTGCTATTATTTAGCATTATTAAGTTCGACTAAAATTATAATATTTTATTTTAAATTTTTGTGTTATAATGCCTAGCCTAGTTTTAATATATTATAAAAATATATTGACATTTGTAATATTTTGTATTATTATGACAAATAAACCTGGGAATGACTACTAAAAGAAGGGAGCTAATTATGTTAAAATATTTAATTGCATTTTGTTTGACATTTATACTTTCAGTTTTGCCAACAAATGCTCAGCCAAAAGCTTGTGGTGAAATGATAGAAGTTCACTATGAGCTAAATTGCCCGGTAGTAACCAATACAATCGGCAAAGCAGAGTTTGTTTTTCGCAATATGTTTTCTTCAAAAAAGGATGACTATCATTTTATTGTCGGAGATATAATTACGAATATAAATCTTCCTGAAATAGATGAAGATTTAAATGTTTCATTTTACGAATTAATCAACATAAAGGATATATCACCCAGTGCTTGCGCTATCGTCAGTGTCGAAAGGAACGGCTCATCCAAACAATTTAAAACTACATTTAAAGAATTAATGGCCGAGATAGAACATATAGCAGTTTCTAACGAAATCACTTCTTCTCCGGTTCCAATATATGATTTTGATATTGCTACAATGAAATTTCGTTTTATTAACCCATGCAAAATTTCAGAAAATTTATTAGTATCTACTAATGTTTATTTAATTAACAGCACTGACTTCTATGATGGTATTTTTGGCCACCTTTCCGATACTAGAGGCGATTTTTGTACTTTTACTTTATCCGATGTAAACTTTATAGAATATTTAGCAAAAGACTATTCTCATCTAGAAATAGATAAAGTTTATATGCCTATAGAAAACTATAAAACGGACCAAATAGAATATTCCGAAGTTATTTTATTTGAAACTGTTTTTGGTAATACAAAAATTAAAACCAATCCAGAAGCTAAACAACTCTTAGATAAGTTGGCTAATACTACTATATCCGGTATTCCTTTAATAAAAAATAATCAAATAATCGGATTTGCTTCTACTAATACTAAATTTTTTGACGATACTATCCACTTAAATTAATTCAGTTCATTTTACTAAAACCCTCTCCTTGTCTTGGAGAAGGTCTACATATTCATATATTCTTGTTTAGAATTATGTAAATTTGTCAATAATCCTAAAATATGGGGGGAGGTAAAAATGAGAAGGTTTATTAAAAAACATGCAGATCTTTTAAAAAATATATTCTTTATATTTGTCTTTTATTTGATTGCTTTATTTTTTTATGCATTCAGTGATATATTAATATTCAATAAACCAACATTACTAATTTCAGATGAACTAAAAACACAATCTATTGCTACAAATAATTTAACTTCCTACAAAGAAAAAACTTTCAATAATATAAAAGTCACTATCCCAACATCCAATTATAATTCTATTGCTTATATTTTGGCCGATAATCTTAACGTATCATACTTAAGCAACTATCTAGCTAATCATGGATATCTATGTTTTACTTTTTCTCCATCCAACATTAATGAAATCGAACATATAATAAATAGAAGTATAACTTCTCTTTCTCATCCAACCATTGAGTTCGGAGATCAGTTACTCAATAAAGGAGATAAAAACTCTGTATCCTTAATTTCTATAGGAGCTGTCGGAGATTTCTTGTTTAAAACAACTCTTGATGAATTAAATCATCCTGAAATAGGGATTTCTTCCGCTTTATTAATAGCTCCTATGATAAACTTAGATATAAAAAACCAAAATGAAGTGCCTTATATCCCCATCGGTGTCGTCTTACCCGAATTTGATGGTATTGTCCGTAGCTTGGATGGTCAGTCTATCTATAATAATTATTTAATTCATTATGATATCCTAGAACCAATATCTACTCTATATCTTTTTGGCGCTAATCATAACTTTTTTTATGATGTTGCAAGTTATGATGATGCTCTAAATATAGATATGCTAACAAATAAATCCGATGATATAGAAGAAATTTTACGCTTAGATCAAAAAGCTCAACAAAATTTTATAAAAAAATATACTCTGGAATTTTTAAATTTTTATAATTTCTCCGATACTTTTGTGAATATTGGATTAAATCCAAGTCATATAGCACCGAATACAATTTTTAACCAGAAAGTATTAACCTCTTTATTAACTCCAGATTCATTTCCTATCCTATCCCCAACCCATCTGACCTCTAAAAATCATAATAATATAGGTGGAGCCATTAAAATGTCTAACGCATCTATATCTCAAATACGAGAAAGTTATATAAAACCTCACGATAGCGCTACTGCTTTTTTACATCCTGGCCTTTTTGTTGATTTAGGTTTAATAAATTTAAGTTGGAATGTAGATATAGGTAACTTTACTACTTTTATTCCCCAATCCTTTAAAGATTTCTCCGAGTTTACTGCTCTTTCTATTTGGATAGCTACAAATCCTTCTAGTTCCTTAAATGCTAAAACTAAACAACAATCTTTTATTATAACTGTCCAAGATCTTTTTGGTCGACAAGAACATATTTTAATTGATTCTAATAATGCTCTTCGTATTCCAAACGGTAAAGAAGTTTTGACTAAATATCAACAACAGTGGTCCACTTTTACCCCTCTTAGTAATATAAGAATACCTTTAGATTTATTTAATAAGATAGATATCTCAAAGGTCGTTTCTATATCTTTTAATTTTAATCAAACGCAAAGTGGATCTATTTATATCGGCGACATAAGACTAATAAAGTAAACTGCTCTACTTTCACCAAACTTAGGCAAGGAAGTCCCTACATTTATGCATAAGGTAGTTAACATCATGGGTATAAAAAAGGAGGCATATAAGCCTCCAATATTAAATTTAAAACTGATAAAAATAATTGAAATTAAAACTGTCAAAAGTTTCTTTAATCGTTGTCTTTTTTACGCATCCACATGGTTCACCTAAGTTAGGCCTTTGTTTTTTTACTTTACATTTACAGCATTGGCAACATCGTCCACAATTGCAAGAATTATTACCACCTGAATTACATGGTGGTACTGGTTTATAAGGCGGTACTGGGTTATACGGCGGTATCGGGTTATAAGGTGGCACTGGGTTATACGGCGGTGGCGCTGGATTATAATACGGCGGACAAACATTATAACCATAACCATAACATGATTGATTATAAGTTGAATTATTTTGGAGTGTCGCTCTTCCATAATTATTATTACATTGATTAGAATTATTATAATAAGATTTTCTAATAGCTACACAATAGTTACAGCCGCCTTCTTCAATTAAATACTTACCACAATAAGGGCAAAAATAGTAATCACTGTATTCAATAGATGCACTCATATACAGAGTACATCTACATGGATAGCAACCACATTTATAGCAAACTTTTTCAGAAACATTGATATTGCTTTTAACAAACTTTTCATTAACATAATAATTCATTTTTTCTTCTGTTTGATTTTGATAATTATTATAATACATAATTCTCACACCTTTCATAAAATCTTATAATATAAATATTTTAGTATATAATAAGTATATGAAAGGAAAATAATTTTGCTACATTAAGTTAAGTAATGTCACATTTTAAATGTATCTAATTGGCTTTGTAACATTTGAGACTGAGCAGCTAATTCTTGACTTACGGCCACGTTTTCTTGCGATATAGCAGTATTTCTAGTTATACCTTCTTCTAGTTGGTTAGCATTTTTAATAATTCTAGCTAATGATTCTTTTTGTCTATTAGCATTCTCGGATAAAGTTTTTGACATTTGGCTAGTTTGTTGACTAGCAATAACGACATTGTCCAAAGCTTCGGATGTCAAATTAACCATTTTTTCACCCTTTTTTAAATTAACAGCATTGTTGTTGATCATTTGATAAATTTCTTGAACAGTTTCAGAAGTTTTCGTAGAGAGTTCACGTATTTCAATAGCAACAATAGAAAATCCTTTACCAGCTTCGCCAGCTCTAGCCGCTTCTATAGCAGCATTTAAGGCTAGCAAGTTAGTTTGCGTTGCTATTCCATCTATTAAAGATATAACGTTTGTAATTTCAGTATTAGAATTACTTATTTCATGCATTGCTTTTACTAAGTTATCACCTATTATTTTACTGTCCTGAGCCTTTTTATTTGTATCTGTAATTATTTGATAGCTCTCATCAATATCGTCTATGATATCTATGATTTCTTCGCTAACTGCAACTGTATCTACTTTAAAACTCGCTATTAATTTAGCCTGTTCTATTGTTAAGTTAGCCAAATCTTGGGCGGATACTTCAATATTTTGGGCGGCAAAATTTACTTCGTTTGTAGAATAAAGAGTACCTTGCAATAAACTATGTAAATTTTCAGCTATAGCACTCATCGAAGTTTTAATTTCTCCAAAGTCTCCAATATAATTTTGTTGTGGCTTTACTGTAAAATCTCCTCTAGAAAATGTTGATAATATATCCGAAATTTCTGTTATATAAGATTTTAGCGTTGTGGCTAACACCTCAACAGCGCTAACTAGTTTAGTGATTTCCCTATTTGGTTTACTTATAGATGCGGTTTCTACTGATAATATTCCAGCTTTTAATTCATCAACCACCGCTACGACTTTATCTAACGGCGATATATATTTTCTTATTAAAATTTCTACAGCCACCCATGCTATAACTAAACTTAATAATACAAGAACTATTACACTAATAATCTCTGTTCTCAATGATACTTTTAACTGAGAAGTCGGATAGTTAGCTATTAATCGGAAATCCGTACCTGGGATATATTCATATAATGCTTCATATTCTTCGCCTTGCATATTAATGATAGTTACCAATTGACCAGGTACAGCATCCAAAATTGCACTATAATCAGAGCCAGGTCTGTCTAAATTAACCATCTTTCCATTCTTAGGTCTATTAGCTTCCCGTGGATGAACCAGAATATTATTCTCATCTCCACATATCAAAGCATAAGCGCCATTTTCTTGTTGAAGATCCACAAACATTTCATGTACTTTTTCAAGTATTAGATTTACAGCCAAAATACCTATAGACCGATTATTATAATCTTTTACAGCTGAAGTCATGGTTAAAACATATTCTCCACTATACTTGTCTATATGTGGCTTTGAAAGTTTTATTCCATCTTGCTTTATAATAGTTTGGAATTGTAAATCTATAGCCGGATCATAATTGGAAGCTATTTCAATTTTATCGGTCGTAACAACATTTCCATTTATGTCTGCATAATATATAGAGGATATACCCGGATGTAGATTTACCTGTAGATTCAAATAATATAATTGAGCTTCAGGAGATTGATTTATATCTCTTCCTAAGTAAAGCTCTATATCTTTTTGTACTACTGTTTTTTTATCAATCCATCCATTTATTTGACTTTGAGCTAAATTAAAATTATTTATGGCACCTGTTCTTGCAATTTCTATGTTATCACTTATTATTGTAGCTAATCTTGTCACTGTACTAATAGCCAGAAGTATCCAAATAATAAGATAAAAAGTTATTTTGATTTGTTGACCTAAAGTTTGTTTTTTCATTTTTTGTTTTTATAAGTAGATATTCATCCACATATATTTTAGTATTATAAGTAGATAAAATCTACTTTTCCTCCTCTTTTTTTGTAAATTAATTAATATAAACAGTAGTACCTAGTTTCATGTTAGAATAAAACCATTTACTATCATCTGGAGAAAACCTAATACATCCTTGTGACGCACGCTCACCTAAGACTCCCCATCCTTCTAACAAATATGTTCCGGTTTTATCAAAAATAATAGAGTGAAATAAATAGTCGCCAAAAAATTGAACTGCATTTTTAGCCATGTAACCTTTGTTAACACCAAAATAAGATACGTAAGCTGTTAATGAATACGTTCCACGAGGCGTAGGTGATTTATGTTTACCTGTGGAGCATATTAAATCCTTGAAAAGTATCCATTTTCCATCTTCTTTTTCAAATATATATGTTCTTTGTCTATGTAAGTCTGTCCAGATAAGTCGATTATTTTTACTTGTTAATCCTAGACTATTTATATAAGTTTCAATTTGATCATTTGTAGCTCGTTTTTTATTAACTGGAGAATCTGCATATAGTTTTACACTATTCCATGGAACATTTACCAATCCGGTTTTAGTCTCCAAATAATTATTAGTATCTATATAATAACTATATCCATCTTCTGCCATATGAATTATTACCTCTTGACCGGCTTTAAGACCTTTCGTCGAATAATTCATCGTGCCCTTTATTATATATGAAGGAAACAAGCTCGTTAAGTTTTCTTCTTCAACTTTGATTTTAGCTTTTTCAGTTTCCATTTGAGTTAAAGCATCACTCCTTAGTTGTTCGGCCTGAGCTATAACGACTTTTTCGGCCTGCAACCTTTGTTGTTCGGTAGCATTTAAATCGGTTAATTCTTTTTGATTTTCATCAACTAATTCTTGAGCTTTTATACAAGCGTTAGTCAAAGCATTTAACACAGCTTTTTCTGGTGGAGTTATAAGTTCGTAACCACCTTTAATTTCAGCGATACCATTTAACCGAATTTGTTCATCATCGACCATAGTTTTGATTTTGTCTCTAGCAATTTCTGCTTCGTTTAATTCAGCTTGAATCCTAGCTTTTTCTAAGAGCATAATTTCGTGAGCTGTGTCAGATTCTTGTGCTATCCTATCCAGTTCGAACTGATGAGCTTCCTTTATAAGGCTAATTCTTTCATCAAAAGTTTGGGCCTCTACCATTTTTGCCTCTTCTAATAGCTTTTGTTGGGCCGCTTGTTTAGCCTCTTCTTCTTTTTTAGCTTCGGCCAAAAGAATGGCTTCCTGAGCTTTTTTGTTTTCCTCCTCTTTTTTTATTTCGGCTTGAATCAGAGCTTCTTGAGCCTTTTTCATTTCTTCAGAAGCCTTAGCTTTTTCGTTAGCTAATTGCAAAGCTTTTTCCTCTTCTAGTCTTTTAGCCTCGGCTAATTTTTCTTCTTCTAACCGTTTAATCTCGGCTAATTTTTCTTCTTCTAACCGTTTGATCTCGGCTAATCTTTCTTCTTCTAACCGTTTGGCTTCGGCTAATTTTTCTTCTTCTAACCGTTTGGCTTCGGCTAATTTTTCTTCTTCTAACCGTTTGGCCTCGGCTTCTTTTGCTATCCGATCTGCTTCTTGCTTAGCTAAAGCTTCTTGTAACATAAGTTTGGCCAATTCTTCTGCTTCTTTGGCAATTTGTGCTTCGGTCTTTTCTTGTACATCCTTAATTTTATCTTCTGATAAATATAAATTATTGTTTTCTAGTTGGGCTTTTTTAAGTTCTTCTTCCAAACGTTTGGATTCTTCCTCCATTAAACGTTTGGCTTCTTGTTCTATTAAAGCCTTTTCTTCTTCTAATCGTTTAGTCTCTTCTAATCGTTTAGCCTCTTCTAATCGTTTAGCTTCTTCTAATCGTTTAGTTTCTTCTTCTAATCGTTCAATTTCTTCTAATTTTTCATTATATTTAACTAATATTTCATCAGCAATATATTGTTTATTTAATTCCTCCATTTGAATTAATTGATCGGTATTATCTATAACAGGATTAGAAGGCTCATAAATTATGTGTCCATTTTGCGCTATTTCCATTATTTCAATATCGTTTGTATCTATAGCATAAGTATGTCCCGGAAATAAATTTTCAATTTTCCATTTTGAATTATATGAATCTTCATATTGCACGCTCATTATATCTGATGTTAAATTATAGATTCCGTTATCTGTTCTATGTATCAAAGTATCTAATTCAGATTTTTCTAACAGTTTATAATAATTTTGATTACTAGTAATATTAAAAATATCTGACAAGGCATCTATTGGAATAAAAATTCCATTAGAACCATTTAAAACATATGATTGAACCTTACCAAAATGCATTTTTTGTTCTGATAAAGTAAAATTTAAATTCTGTGGAGAGTTTGCAGTTAGAATTGCTTGTGTTAAATTCATATTGTTTACGTTAGAATTTACAAATACATAATCAACATTCTCATAAGTATACATGGAAACATTATGCTCATTTAGCTGTAAATATTTGTCCCTTATTAGAACATCCTGTAACATTCCAATTTCCTTAAGCCATTCTTGCTTTTCTGTTTCACTAATATTTATGTTAGAAAACAAAGTATCGTCAGCAAAAACAGAATAGTCCATTACTAAGAATAAGCTCATGGCTCCTATTAGTATTTTTTTTTTCATACCACAACCCCTTTTTTTGTTGAAATAATATCAGTCTCACATATTATAACAAAATTTCATTTTGTTAGCAATCATTTTATTAAAAATAAATCTAGTTATGTTTGTATTTTTTATAAGCCTGTCTATTTATGTAAAATAAATCTAGCCCAGGTATTTTTTATAGCTACGGACTAGATTTTGTATTTTATGCATATCTTATTTTTTCTTAGACTCTTTATTATCAGGTTTGGTTACTTTTGGGTCTTGCTTTATTTGATCCAATAATTTTTTTTTAGATTCTTTATTATCAGGTTCAATTATTTTTTGATCTTGCTTTATTTGATCTAATAATTTTTTCTTAGATATAAAAGGAGAAAATTTTAAAGCCATATTTAAAGAAAACGGTAGGCCCGATATAACCTCTAATTTACCTGACATCATAGCTTCATAACCTTCTTGAGCCACTTTACTGGCGGGAACAGTTTTTTCAAATAACTTTGTTTTTTCCATACCAGAATTTTTTGCAAAGTTTGTTTCGGTGGCCCCAGGCATTAAAACAGTAACTGTTACACCGGTCCCTTCTAATTCAGAAGCGATGGCATTTGAAAATGAAGTAACATAGGCTTTTGTAGCATAATAGACAGCCTGCAATGGTCCGGGTACTAACGCAGCTATTGAGGACGTATTCAATATTTTACCTGAACCTCTTGTTATAAATTCTGGTAAAAATTTTCTAGTTAATTCAGTCAAAGCAATCATATTTACATACATCATAGCTAAATCTGTATCCCAGTCTCTTTCATAAAAATAACCTTGCCCACCAAAGCCTGCATTATTAATAAGATAATTGACTTCTATTCCATCTGCTTTCACTTCTTTAAAAAGTTCAGTGGCTGCACCCGGTTTAGATAAATCTTTAGCAATACAATGAACCTTTGCTTGACATTTCGAATCTATTAATTCTGCTACTTTTTTTAATTTATCCATATGCCTTGCGACTAAAACTAAATCTCCGCCTTTATAGGCATGTATTTTAGCTAATTCTAAGCCGATTCCACTGGATGCACCAGTTATTAATGCTACTTTTTTCATTTTAAGTCTCCTCAATTTTATAGTTTAAAAGCACCCCCATATTACGCATCCCCGCTTAAAAGAGTAAAGTTTTTTTATATTGTAACAAATTTATTTTATATTGGCTAGCAATATTCTTTCTAAAAATTGTCCCGTAAAAGATTCTTTAATTGAAGCAATTTTTTCTGGTGTTCCAGTAGCAATAACTTCTCCACCACGTGTTCCGCCAAATGGACCTAGGTCTATAATATAATCTGAGGTTTTAATAATGTCCATATTATGTTCTATTACAACAACAGTGTTTCCGGCATCAACCAATCTGTTTAATATGTGAATTAACTTTTCTACATCTGCAAAGTGTAAACCGGTTGTTGGTTCATCTAAAATATAAATGGTTTTACCTGTGCTACGTTTACTTAATTCTGTAGCCAATTTTATACGTTGAGCTTCTCCACCAGACAAGGTTGTAGACGGCTGACCAAGTCGTATATATGCTAAACCAACATCCATTAAAGTTTCTAACTTCTTATTTATAGATGGAATGTTTTTGAAAAATTTATGCCCTTCTTCTACCGTCATATTCAATATGTCAGAAATATTTTTATTCTTATATAAAACATCCAGTGTTTCTCGATTATACCTTTTTCCATGACAAACTTCACAAGGAACATATACATCCGGTAAAAAATGCATTTCTATTTTTAGAACACCGTCACCTTTACAGGCTTCGCACCGTCCACCCTTAACATTAAAACTAAATCTACCTTTTTTATAACCTTTCAATTTTGCATCCTGCGTTTGCGCAAATATATCTCTTATTAAATCAAATACTCCAACATACGTTGCTGGATTCGATCTCGGTGTCCTACCTATCGGCGACTGATCAATGCTTATTACCTTATCTAAATACTCTAGACCGGTTATATCTTTATGTTTTCCTGGTTTTACTTTAGCTCGATTCAAATCTCTTGCTAATTTTTTTAGTAAAATTTCATTTACTAGTGTACTCTTTCCAGAGCCAGAAACACCTGTTACCGCAGTTAATACGCCTAGCGGTATTTCTACATCTATATCTTTTAAATTATTTTCTGCAGCCCCTTTTATTAATAGTTTATTCCCGTTTCCTTCTCGCCTTTTGCGAGGTATTAGAATCTTTTTTCGCCCACTTAAATAATCTGCTGTAAGAGAATTTTTGTTTTTTATAATTTTGCTAAGTGGTCCTGTTGCAACAATTTCCCCACCATTCTCTCCCGCACCTGGTCCAATATCTACAATCCAGTCTGAGGCTATTATAGTCTCTTCATCATGTTCGACTACAATTAAAGTATTACCAAGATCTCTTAATTTGATAAGCGTTTTTATAAGTTTTTCATTATCTTTTTGATGTAATCCAATACTCGGTTCGTCTAAAATATACAAAACTCCCACTAATCCAGACCCTATTTGTGTTGCTAATCTTATTCTTTGGGCTTCTCCGCCGGATAAAGTTCCGCTAGATCTAGATAGAGATAAATAATCCAATCCAACATCTATCAAAAATCCGAGTCTTGCTTTTAATTCTTTGAGTATTTGTTCGGCTATTTTAAGTTGCTTATCTGTCAAAATTATATTTGCAAAAAAATCTTTTAAGTCAACAATAGATAATTTAGAAATTTGATCTATATTCTGATCCGCTATAGTAACAGCTAATGCCGTAGGCTTTAGTCTGGCTCCGTTACAAGCTACGCATGGGGTACGCAACATATAGGTTTCATATTCTGCTCTCATGGCTTCGGATGTAGTTTCAGCATATTTTCTGTTAATATTTTCTATTATACCTTTAAATTCATAGTTATAAGTTCTTAAGCCAAATTCACCGTCAAAAACAAATTGAACTTTTTCGCCATTAGTTCCATATAAAATCATATTTTGAATATGTTCAGGCAAATCCACAAAAGGAGTATCCATGTCAAAATTATATTTTTCCATAAGCTTATCAAATAAAGCATATGCATAGCTTCCTTTATTTGCTATAGAACCCCAACCAATTACAGCGATAGCACCTTCCTTTAAAGATAAATTCGGGTTTGGTATTACTAAATCTTTATCAACTTCTAATTTTTGGCCCAATCCACTACATTCAGAACATGCTCCATATGGATTATTAAATGAAAACAATCTTGGCTCTATTTCTTCGATATTAATTCCACAATCCGGACATGCAAAATTTTCACTAAACTGAATAATTTCTTCTCCTGTATCTACTGCTAGCAATCCATCGGTCAATTTCATTATTGTTTCTATTGAATCAGCCAATCTTTTCCGAATAGAATCGTTGTTATCCTTAATAATAAGTCGATCCACAATAATGTCTATTGTATGCTTTTTATTCTTATTTAAAATTATATTATCTTCTGTTAGATCAAACAATTGACCATCAATCTTAGCTCTTATATATCCTTGTTCAGCAGCCGAAGCCAATACTTTTTGATGTTCACCTTTTCTTCCTCTAACTATAGGAGCCATAAGCATTATTTTAGTATTAAGAGGAAGTTCTAAAATCTGATCCACCATTTGATCTATAGTTTGATTTTTAATCTCCTTTCCACATTTCGGACAGTGAACGATGCCAACTCTAGCAAATAGTAATCTTAAATAATCATAAATTTCTGTAACAGTACCAACTGTGGATCTCGGATTTTTACTAGTCGTTTTTTGATCTATAGACACTGCTGGGGATAAACCTGTTATTTGTTCTACATCCGGCTTGTCCATTTGACCTAAGAACTGCCTAGCGTAAGATGATAGAGATTCTACATATCGGCGTTGACCTTCTGCATAAATTGTATCAAACGCCAATGAAGATTTACCCGATCCACTAAGGCCCGTAAATACAATTAATTGATCTCTGGTTAATTCTAAATTTACATTTTTTAAATTATGTTCCTTTGCACCTTTTATTATCAGTTTATTTTTCATCATTACTTCCTCATACATTTTTATCAAATTTACGAATATAACTACATAAAGTATAGCCCAAAAAACTTTATTTTAAACATAAAGTCATCAGTTTTATATTTTAAATAATAGATGATATAAAAAAAGAGACCGATTGATTTACCAGTCTCCTATATATTTTTATTATTGATAAACTCTGTTTCCGTTATTTAAATCACGTCCATAGTCGCAGGTATAAACCCACTCAACTACATCTCCATTTTTTAATTCGTATTCTGATGGACTATAATTTGGATACTCTCCATTAACTTTATAAATCCAACCACTTTGTTTACCAGCAAATGATTGATCTAATTCTGCTATACTTTCTACATGCGCTACACGAGTAAATAAGGATTTTGAATAATCTAATTCTATCTCATTTTTCTCACAAATACGAACTAAAAGATCGAAAACCGTTTCGCCTTTTTCTATATCAATGTTACTAGACGAATATATATCTGCTTTTTTAGGAAGTCCAAATCTTTTCCAAAAGCCTATTTTTTTAATGTTTTCGTCTTCTAACAAGACATTACAATCTATATTAAAAGTTACGTTTCTTTGTTGTTCATCATAAATAAAATTCATTTCTGGAAAGATTCCTTTAGCTAGAACCGTCTGTACCGGATTATTTTCTAAACTTACACTTGTAGTTTGAGCATTACTAGCTCCCCAGATGATAACAAACACGAAACCTGTTGTTAATACACTCAGTAAATACTTTTTTTGTGTTTTCATGATTTAACGGGTTAAAATCAACCCTCCCACCTTTCTAAAGTATATTAATATCCTCCTTCTATTAATTCTTACTACTATTATATTAATAAAAGTTCAAATAGATGTTTAATCAATATTTATGTATTTTTTAGGAAAAAACAGTAAAAATTTTACATAATAGACATTAAATCGTAACGCTTATATTTACTGCATTCTTTATTAACCAAATTGTATCATTTTTCAGAATAAATGTCAACTATTTTTTAAAAACAAGTTGTACTTATACAATAAATAATTATTATAAAAAATATAATTGCACAAATAAGCCTAAGAATATTCCAATATAGACCATGGACAAATTTATATATAATATGTTTAAAATATACGTCATATTGGACACTATATTAATATATAAAAAATAAATAGGAGGTAGCAAATATGAAAATAGTTGTTTTAGATGGACACACATTAAATCCGGGCGAACTAAGTTGGAAACCACTTAGTGAACTCGGAAATGTAGATATATATGACAGAACAGAATTTAACAATCAGGCCATATTAGATCGGATAGTAGATGCGGACGTAGTCTATACAAATAAGACACCAATAGATAAAGAAGTAATCGAAAACTCTCCAAACTTAAAATTTATAGGACTTTTGGCCACCGGATACAATATAGTAGACATAGAGGCGGCAAGAAAA
>LNZM01000150.1 GCA_002007295.1 Candidatus Epulonipiscioides saccharophilum
CTCCCTCCCGGAGGGAGGCACCGCTTCCCCACAATTTTGTTTTCTATGGGAAGTGTCGCCGAGAGTTATTATTAGATGACGGAAGCAGAAGATGATCCTTCGTTTTTGAAGTTAATGCGACAGCCCCCTTAATTAAAATTTGCCGTCTAAGTAATCTTGTTGCAGTTGAATCCATTCTGGATACTGGACATTATCCAATTGTTTAAGGTGTTCTTCCCATTGTTCATCGGACAAGCCATTTAGAACGCTATTAGCGAAGAAGCCATTAACATAAGCTTCTAATTCAGTTTGGAGGAAGCTAATTTCGGTAATTTTATCTGCTGGTTTAGGCCGTTCGGGCAAAAACTCAGTTGGAAAATAAGGCTCATACATTTCAACATATTGGTAACGCAAAGCATCGTTACTTAATTTTTCGGCGGTCATATCTGGCTTAGCTATATCATCACCGAACATGGCGGGCGACATGCTACGAAAAGCGATAGTGTTATTTAATTCTGTGTTATTTACGATACCGTCTGGAAAGCTTTCGGGAGTCAAAACTGTGGCTGTACCGTCTTCATTTTTTTCCCATAAGAATCCTGGATTACCGTCACGCATTATGCGTTTTAAGTCTGGATCTGAGTGTAAATAGTCCCAAGCCCTTAATGCTACTAACGCATGTTGGGACGATTTAGAAATCATAAATCCGTTCATGTTAGCAGTCCGAAGACCTTTTTGACCGTGTTTAACTTGCTGTCCTTCATAACCTGGCGCTTTTAATACTGGAATCGGTTGCCATACAGCCGGATCATCCGCTGCCCAAGTGGAGAGCATACCAATGACTCCTTCATTTTGTCTCGCTTTATACTGAGCTTGTGTTAAGGAAAATCCTTCTATATCTAGTAATTCTTCGCTGGCTAGCTTATGTAGAAATCGTAAATAATCTTTGAAATTGTCTTGATTTAACATGGGCGTTACTACGCCGTCAAAAACTCTATAATAATTGTCTATATCGTTTACTGATTTGCCAGCAATACCCCATGGTCCAGCAAAAGAAAACTGTTTTGCCGCCCAATCTGATTGACAAAAAGCTAATGGTATTTCATCGTCTTTTCCATTTCCATTCGGATCTTGGGTCTTAAATGCCTTTAATACTTCGTACAGCTCATCGGTGGTTGTTGGCATTTCCATACCTACAGCTTCTAACCAATCCACTCTTATCAATGGTACACCGGATGCCGAATTGGCTATTTCAGCATAGACTCCTGTCGGTAGTGAATATATTTTTCCATCAGCCTTTCTTAATGCATTTAAACCTTCTGGTACATTCGCTTCTATTTGCTCTGTTATATTTGGTGCATATTCTCTCAATATTTCTTCGGTGAACTCAAACAAATGTGTCGTATTGTTTGCTACCGTACTTTCTGATGGCCAGCAAAAAAATATGTCCGGTAATCCTTGGCCCGCTGCAAATAATAAGTTTAATTTTTCATTTATATTTGTACTTACGTCTTCAAATTCTATTATAACATTCGTTGCTTCTTCAAATATCGGTATTATATGCTTTTCTTCTTTTGTAGATGATTTGTCACTTGGATTTCCTGCTTTCATCCATGTTAACGTTACAGGTTCCTTTACAACCGGTAATCCTTCTACAAACATATTGCCGATCATTTCTCGTCCAGTTTCTGCATCTATAGTTTTTTCTAAATTTAATTGTTGCTCTTCTGCTCCACCACATCCGGCTAACACCATCGAAAGTATCGTAGCTATACATAATTTAGTAATTATTTTTTTCATTTATATATATCCTCCTCAATCTTTCAGTTACTTCATGACAACTTTCCAACCTCTCAGTCACTTCGTGACAGCTCTCCTAGAAGGAGAGCCAAGTATATTTCATAATTTTTACATTATCTCATAAACTTTACAATTAGTAAATAGTTTTTCCATTATTTCAACTTAAGATAAAAAAAACCTCTCCAAATTAGAGAGGCTCAATTCTAAAGATTATATATTTTTGTGTATTTGTTAGTATAATATTTAATTATAGCTTTCGGATCCACCGAACCGCCACACGTATCTTGTATAATTTCTACTGGCGTTTTCATTTTGCCGTATTGATGAATATTTTTCGCTAGCCATTCTGTTACTTTATTTATCTCATTATTTGCTAGGATCGTATCCATACTACATATTTCTTTTTCAAACTGTTCTAAAAACTGTCCACTATAAATATTACCTAGGGTGTATGATGGGAAATACCCAAATAGGCCGGCCGGCCAATGTACATCTTGTAGAACGCCATCCTTGTTACTCTTAGGCTCCACACCTAAATATGCCTTCATTTTTTCTCGCCATACTTCTGGCAAATCTTTTACGGCTAACGATCCATCGAACAAAGCTTTTTCCAGCTCAAATCTTACAATTATATGCATATTGTAGGTCAATTCATCTGCTTCTATTCTTATTAAGGATGGATTAACAGTGTTGATACTCTGGTAAAAATCATCCAGTGAAATATTGTTATTATAGTAAGGGAAGCATTCTTTAAGTTTATCATAATGATTTGCCCAAAAGTTTTTATTTCTACCGATAATATTTTCATAGAATCTAGATTGACTTTCATGGATACCCATGGAAGTGCCGGTATTTAGACCTGTACCTATCAAGCGTTTATCGATATGCTGTTCATAAATTGCATGGCCACCTTCGTGCAATACGCTAAAAATTGCAGGACGTATATCTTTTTCATGATAGTGAGTAGTTATCCTTACATCGTTCGGAGCATCACCGGCTGTGAATGGATGTTCGGTTTCACCTAAGACACCGGAATCTAAGTCATAGCCAATAACATTCATAAGATAATCGGCAAACTTTTGTTGCTCTAATTTCGGAAACTTGGCCAACACTTTACTTTCATCGAACGGGGCCTTTTTGGTTGAGATAGCTTCTATAATTGGCACGGTACCTTTTCTAAGCTGTTCAAAGATTGTAGCTATGCTTTCTGCATCCATCCCTTTTTCATAATTATTCAGCAAAGCATCGTAAGGATCTTTTCCTGGATCAGTGTAACTTACGATTTCTTTAGAAATATCTATTATTTCTTGAAAGTAAGGAACCATTGTTTCGAAATCATCAGCATTTTTAGCTGTTTTCCAAGCTTGTTCGGACTGATTAGTTCGTGTAGTTCTACGGCTAACTAATTCAGGGGGAATATTTTTATCACGATCGAAATCCTCTTTTAGCTTAGTAACCATAATTTTAGAGATATCATCCAATTGTTCAAAGTTAGAAGACTCGGATAATTTAGTTAAAAAGTTATCCGTTTTTTCGGAAGCCCATAGTTTAAACGAATGATCCGAAAGCTGTGTTAAAGCTTCTATATGTGCTTGTGCTCCATTTTTGGGCATTATTGTTTGCATATCCCAATATAGGACAGAAGCCGCATGCTGAAAATTATTCATTTGTTGTAAATGCGCTTTAAAATCCTTTAATAGTTTCATCGAAATACCATCCTTTAGTAAATATTTTTTATATTGAATTTCTTTTCTAACCTATCATATTCTCTACATTATTTCAAGGTAGCCAAAAAAGTGGCTGTCGCATTAACTGCCTAAAAATTACCCCTTTCGTTGCTCCATTAGTTGGAGAAAGCGATCCTTCTGTCTTCACAAAATTGCAGGGAAGCGGCCCCCCTCCCGGAGGGGGGTAGAGGGGAGAAAGCGCGTATAAAAGATTTTATTGCTTTCAAGTAAAGTATAATTTTTACAAGTCTGCATCGTTTCGCTTCTTAAGTTCCCGGCTATGGGGTAAGAGGGGAGAAAGCGTGCATAAAAGTTTTTATTGTTTTCAAGTAAATTATAATTTTTACAAGTTTGCATCGTTTCGCTTCTTAAGTTCCAGGCTATGGAGTTAGAGGGAGAAATTTTAGTAAATCATTTTTTTAGTCATGCCACCATCCACTATAATATTAGCACCATTTATAAAATCATTCTCTTCGTTTGCTAAAAATAAGCATACGTTCGCTATATCTCTCGGCTTCCCTACTCTGTTTGACGGATGTATTTCATGATCCCGCTTGTCTAGTTTAGAATAGTCTGTTGTACAAATATATCCGGGACTTATTGCATTGACTGTTATTGGCGTTCCGGTCAACGATATGCACAAACTATTCGTCATGGATACTATCCCACCTTTGCTCATCCCGTATAATTCAACGTTCTCTTCATTTTGATGAAACCTTGTTGATGCTATATTTATGATTCTTCCGTACTCTTCTCCATTATTTAATCTTATAAATTCTTTAGCACAAAAGTAGGCTCCTCTTAAATTTGTATTTAAAATCCGCTCATAATCTTCTAATAAAACTTCTTCGATACCTTTGTGAAAACTAGCGACCGCTCCATCATTTATTAGAACATGGACTTTTTTATATTTCTCTTCTATTATCTTAAATGCTTTTTCTATATCTTCCGTTTTGGATAAATCCATGCATATATATTCAGCTGATTTTAGTGGACACTCTTTTATATCTAATACTATAACGTTATATCCTGATTCTATAAATTTCTTAGCGGTTTCTAGTCCAATCCCATGTGATCCACCTGTTATTATACAATTTTTCATAATTCATCTCCTAAAAATTTGAAATGGTGAGAGGTTAAGAATTATTTTAACTTTTATTTTTTAAGTTTGCAAGGCAATCATAATTGCTATTATAATGAAGATATGTATTCATCTTTGGATTTCCTATGTGTGGATCCGTAATTGCTATTATAATGAAGATATGCATTCATCTTTGGATTTCTATTTATGCTTTTTATGCTTTCAAAAATAGAGGTATGCCTTTTGGATTAATTATACCAGATCATTCCCAACAATACTATGTCCATAGCTAACAATTTTACAACATTTTAACATAATATTTCTATTAACTTACGTTTGGATTAATAGCTTGCATATATTGCAAATAAGTGCTATGATGACAGAAAAATACATAATAGGCATTCAACATAAAAATATGCGATTTCTATTTTTTTATGTTTAAATTAATCTTTGGATTTCTATGTATGCTTTCGAAAATAGACGCATGACTTTTGGATTAATTATACTAGGTCATTCCCAATAATACTGTATCACATAGCTAACAATTTTACAACATTTTCGCATAATCTTTCTATTAACTTACATTTTGGATTAATAGCTTGCTTCTATCGAAAATATACGCTATCATAGCAGACAACTACATAACAGACGCTCACTCAATATAAAAATTTGATTTATTCCGTCAGTACGCTACCATCTTCCTCAAAAATTAAGGTAAGAAAATCAACTATTAAATTTTTATACTTTTCCAACAAAATTATAATGTTTTTCAAACCACTTGCTTTATAATATATTCTATCCCATTTATTTCTTGACTAACTATCGTCTATAGTTTAAACTTAGATATGTACAAACAATATAAGAGGAGAGAATTAGCATGAGCATTGAAAATCAATTAAAAGATATTGAACAAGACGTGATAAATTTAAGAAGATGGTTTCACATGCATCCCGAAGTTTCTTTTAATGAAGAAAACACTTCTAAGAAAATTCAAGAAGAACTAGATAAAATTGGAATTCCATATGAATCTAATTTTCAAAATAGTTTACGTCCAAACGAAAAAGAATATAGTATAATTGCTACTATTGAAGGAATGCTTTCTAGTAATAAAAAGCTTGGCATAAGAGCAGACTTTGACGGACTTCCTATTAAAGAAGAAACCGGTCTTCCGTTTTGTTCCATTAACGAAGGAATCATGCATGCATGTGGTCATGACGCACATGCGGCTATGTTACTTGGCGTAGCTAAAATTTTATGGAATAACAAGGATAAAATTGCGGGTACAGTAAAACTTTTATTTCAAGCAGCCGAAGAAGTTGGCGGAGAATCGGGAGTTAAACCTATAATTGATGAACTCGAAACAACGGGCGGTATAGATAATGTTATTGGAATACATATATGGTCTGCAATACCTAGCGGGCAAATTGTATTAAAAAATGAAACAATTTTTGCTGGTTGTGGTAGTATAAAATATTTAATCACAGGAAAGGGCGGTCATGGCGCAAGGCCTGATTTAGTGCATGATCCAATCAAAGCAGGATGTGATTTAGTCAATAATTTATCTCGTATTCCGTCCAACTTTTATAATGTGCTTGACAATTCGGTTGTAGCAATCTGTCAATTTGAAAGTGGTTCTCTTGGAAATATATTTCCTACTACAGCCAAACTTAGAGGTGGTTTTAGATATTTCACTCCTGGCGGCGAAGTAGATCTTAGAAATGCTATACGGCGAGTAGCCCAAGCAACGGAGTTGCTACATAATGTAAAAATCGAAGTGATCGAAAATGCTGAAGAAGAAGGATTAACGCCAATATATAATACGCCGGAATTAATAGAGCCTGCACGAAAGTTGATAGAAAACATTGACGGCCTAGAATTATCTCCACAAAACACACCTATTTCAGCCAGTGATAATTTTTGCAAACTTATTGATAAGTATCCAGGATTCTACGCTATTCTCGGTGCCGCTAAACCGGATGAAGAAATCTATCCTCAGCATAATTCTAAATTTGATATTAACGAAAAAGTTTTAATTAAAGGGTGTGAATTTTTAGTAAAATATGCGTTAAACTATTTTCTTTAATTTTAATGAAACTATATATATGAAATTAAAAATTAGGAGGAGACAATATCGTGGAAAAGAAAAAAAAGCGTTTTATAATGCCTCATTTATTTTGGATTATGATGGGTTTATTAGTAGTTGTTAGCTGTTTAACGTATATAATTCCGGCTGGCCAATTTGGTCACGATCCGCAAACCGGTGCTTTATTAGCAGATGAATTTACTTATTTAGGAGAACAGCATCCTGTCAGTATATGGCGCATGTTTATGCTCATGTTAAAAGGATTAATGGACTCTGGTTTAGTTATTTGGGTTGTTCTAACTAGCGGTGCTATGACAGCCGTCATTATGGTAACTGGAGCATTTGACGAATTTTTAAATTGGGCTATATACAAATTAAAGGATAAAAGCGAAAATATTTTAATTTGTATCATGTTCATACTTATGACGTATTTAGGTGGATTTGGCGGAACAGATGCACTGATAGCCGTCGTACCAATCGGCGTTATGTTTACCAAAAAATTAAAATTAGATCCTATTTGTGCTATTGGTATGTCTACATATGCTACCTTGTTAGGTTTTGGTACAGGACCGGTTAAACAGGCTACAACACAAATGCTTATGGAAGTTGATATTTACGGTGCATTTTTTACAATGTTTATTTCAATGAACTTTTTTATGGTAATTGGATTATTATTTTTGCTATCATATATCAAAAAGATCAAAAAAGATCCAACTAAATCTTTAATGTATTCTGAAGGTTGGCGACCGGATACTACACAAACGAGTACAAATTTAGATGAGCCAAAAGAAGTAAATCTTAGTTGGCGTACGATAGCAATTTTAAGCGTATATTTTGGTCAATATCTAGTTTTAGTACTTTATCCATTTATTGCTGGAAGTTCCGCTCAATTATTTGACTTAATGATTGCTACAAGCGTCTTAACGGCTATTATCGGTGGATTTATTGGAAAATTATCTTTTAATCAAATTGGCGAAGAATTTTCTAAAGGTCTTGGTGGGCTGGCATTTATTGGTTTTGTCATTGGACTTGCCAAAGTTATTTCCTTAGTATTAACTGAGGGTATGATATTAGATACTATAGTTTATGCGCTAACTAGGCCGTTAATGGATTTATCTCAATCTGTAGCATCGATTGGCGTAACAGCAGTTGTTTCTGTCTTAAATTTATTAGTTCCGTCTGCAATATCCAAGGCGGCTATGTTAACACCAATTCTAAAACCTGTTGGGGAAGCGTTGAGTCTTAGTCCTGAACTTACTGTGCAAGCATTTCAATATGGAGATGGATTTACTAACATGTTTTCACCATTTTTAGGATGGACAGTAGGCTCTTGCGTGATTGCTGGCGTTCCATTTTTTAAGTGGTTTAGATGGGTATTTCCTAAAGTCTTATGTTTTATCACTATTTCATTTATAGTTATGTTCTTCTTGACCGAAATTGGCTGGACCGCATTTTAAAAATTATTTGTCCAAGATACCTTGCAATTATTTTTAGATTATTATAAGCTTAAATAGCGATTCTAAATTAATTAATAGGAGGATTTTTTCTATGAGTGGATTTAGTAGTTTTATCAGTAGCATTTTAAGTAGATCTTTTAGTGATTCTTCTAGAAGAAAACGCAGTCATTATGGCCGAAAACATTACAAAAAGAATAGATCAAGTGGCAGCGGCATATTATCAGCTATGTTCAGTTCACGTTCTAGATCCAACCATTCAATAGGAAGACGCAGGCGTGCTTCTGTAAGTTCATGGTGGTCTTAAATCGGATAAGAGCTAGTTGGTATGATAAACGCCACCATCTAGCTCTTGGAGATACTATAAAACAATATACATTAATTAAAAAATTAGGCGAAGGCCGTTATGGCATGGTTTATCTCGGTTCTTATCTCAATAAAAAGGTTATTATAAAGCAGTTAAAAAGAGAAGCCTTTCTTCAATCACCCGAAAAAATAAAATTCGAAATAGAGACCTTAAAAGCTATTGCAGATTTAAAGGATCCGAGATTCCCGATTTATAAAGGTAAATTCAAACGAGAATATGTATGCGGTTTCATCTTAGATTATAAAGAAGGAGATACTTTAGAGCATATTATAAACTATCAAAAAGTTAAGTATACTAAACCTGAAATATTAAATTTTACGTTTCAAATATTAGATATGCTAGAAATCCTTCATTCCAAAAACATCGTTCATAAAGATATTCGGATACCGAATTTAATCTTAAACAATGGGCAATTATCTTTAATCGATTTTGGATTAGCCCGATTTATAAATAATACGAAGTATAAGGTAGAATTGGATTTTTGGTATTTAGGAGACTTTATTATTCATCTATTATACGATCTTTATGATAAAAAGGATAAATCTCTTTTCGATAAGCCATGGTATAAACAACTGAACTTAAGCGAGAAAGAATTATTTTTCTTAAAACGATTGATGCGTATAAATAGTCACAGTCATCCTAAATACGAAAGCGTCGATGAAATTAGAAAAGATTTGCTCCTAGGAGATATTTTCAGCATTTAAATAAAATACTTTCGGCTACTATTAAGTCTGTTTGGGTCGTTATTTTAATGTTAAAATACTCTCCTTTAGCAATCTTCACAGTTTCTCCCTGTAGAATGAAAATTTTCGTGACATCTGTTAGCTTTTCTTTTTCCTCGTCTGTTAGCCGTTCATAGCATTTTAGAAGTAAGTTTATATTAAAGGTTTGGGGCGTTTGACATTGATACATATTATCTCTCTGTGGTACTTTATCTATCCTATCATTATCTAAAGAAATGAGAATAGTATCTGTCGCTTGCACAGCGGTTGTAACGGCTCCGAACCGGCTAGCCTTTTCTATATTCTCTAGAATAATTTCTTCAGTCACAAATGGTCTGGCCGCATCATGTGTTATACATATATCGTTTTTATCAATTCCCAAATTATCCTGAATGTATCTTATAGAATTCATAACAGTATCATTCCTATTGATTCCTCCTTTCAAAATTATAATTCGCTCAGAGTGACCAATAAATTTTTTTACCAACTCTTCTGTATACTCTACATAACTTTCCGGCACTAACACAAAAATTTTTGTAATATCCATTATATCAAAAAACTTCTGTATCGAATATATAAGGATAGGTTTATCATTTAACCGCAAAAATTGTTTAGGCAAATTTGTATCGCCCATGCGACTTCCTAATCCGCCTGCTACTATTGAAGCATAAATCATAAGTACGGCTCCTTTCTAAGATAACACATTCAAAGAGGGCTGTCTACATTAACAATTTCAAACATAAAAAAATGAGCACCCAAAAAGGGTAGTTCGTTCTTTCATTTCATGGGCTTATGATTTTATTCATTTGCAACAACCCTATTGGCCAACAACTTAGATACTGTTCCTACTTCGCTGGAGTTTACGAAGCTACAGCTCCAGGATAACCACTCAGTCAGCTTCGCTGGAAGGGGAGCATGGCTACTTCCCTTCCATTTTACGACAGCCCCTGTCAACGAAATTGACTGAGAGGTCAGGAAGGGATTACTATAGTCTTTACTGAATAATTTTTTTTATACGCAGTTGCATTATTTGACAAATTTTTTCTTAATGTTATAATGTATGAAAGTTGAAAACTATTTGGAGGTAACCATGAAAGCTTTAATTAGCGTATCGGACAAAACCGGAATTATCGAATTTGCAAGAGAATTAACTAATATGAATATTGAGATTATTTCTACAGGAGGGACCTATAAGGTTTTACAAGAATCCAATATACCTGTGACAGAAGTTTGTGAAATTACTGGATTTAACGAGTGCTTGGATGGCCGAGTTAAAACTTTACACCCTGTTATTCATGCTGGTATTTTAAATATTAGGGACAATCCAAAGCATCAGCAAGAGATTAAAGAAATGCAAGTTGATAATATCGATTTCGTTGTAGTAAACCT
>LNZM01000151.1 GCA_002007295.1 Candidatus Epulonipiscioides saccharophilum
CTGGACAAGAAAATAGTTTCGTTACAAATGTAAATCATAATGTAGCCAAGGCACTTGTCAATTTTGCAGATAAAGAAATTTAAAACAAATGGGAATAAAAGCTAAATTATTCGAAACAATTTAGTTAGTAGCATATAAGGCAGTTTAACTATATGTTTTTCTGTAGGGCTTTCGTCAGTAAGCCGATAGTATCAATCGTTTTAGGTAGGAGGTTTTAATAAAAGCCGATTGTACTACGTGTAGATTAGATACCAGCCCCTGCATTTATGCGTGGGGTAACTGACAAAACAGATAGATTTGCCTTATTGGCAAACCGTAAAAAAGGCCACCGAAGAAAAGGCAACCAAAATTAGCAATATAGACATTACTTATCTCGGTCCTACTATGGAATCAGATATTAATACTCAGATTTCAATTATAGAAACCTGTATCGCCTATGAATATGATGCTATCATTTTGGCCTCCGCTGTACAAATGCCATCTATAAATGAGTGCTGAAGGTGTTCAAACAGTTATTAATATTTTAAATGGCGATTATCCCAAACCCAAAGAAGTCGATACCGACATCGTAATGGTCACTTTAGATAATTTATATGACGAACTTTCTCAAGCTACTCTTTATCAATACAAAACATCTCTACATATAATTTCTCAAACTACTCTTTATCAATAAAAATATATCCCTAATTATCAGGAGTGATTATCTTGAAAAAAAAATTATCATTCATTTTAATAACTACAAATATCTTACTATTGTTAGGTTGTTACTCATCATCAGCGGTACAAGAATATAATACATATGATAAAATACAAATAGCATTGGTAACAAAAATGGTAGATTCAATTTATTGGCAAACTATCAAAAAAGCAGCCGAAGAAAAAGCAGCCGAACTTGGCAATGTCGAGATTATACATCTTGGTCCGGCCACAGAATCAGATATAGCTACTCAAGTTTCAATTATGGAAACGTGCATCGTAGATGAATATGATGGCATTATTTTATCCGCTTGTGACCAAGATGCTTTAATTATTCCAGTCGAAAAAGCTATCGCTACAGATATTCCCGTTGTCATGATTGATTCCGGATTATCCAGCCCTGTTTACGACGCATTTCTTGCTACTGATAATATCCAGGCCGGTGCACAATGCGCAGATGTTTTGGCTGAATTAATCGGTGGCAAAGGAAAAATAGGCATAATTAATTTTTCCGCCAGCGCTTCTAATGCTATAAAGCGAGAACTGGGATTTAAAAATCAAATAGAAGCTAAATATCCAGACATAGAAATAGTTGAAATAAAGTATTGCGATTCGGATCCTCTTCAAGCTACAACTCAAGCCACAAATATGATTGTTGCTGAGCCTGAATTAAAAGGCATTTGGGGCGTTAACGCATTTGCTACTGTTGGTATAGCAAATGCTGTATCTTCTCAAAATAAAATTGATGAAATTTTTGTTGTCGGTTTTGATAATACCGAACCTGTTCTTGCTGCATTAGAATCCGGAACTATTCAAGCTACAGCTGTACAAATGCCCACCATCATGGCCTCTGAAAGCGTCCAAATGGTCATTAATATTTTAAATGGCGATTATCCTAAACAGAAAGAAATTGATACTGGCATCGTAATGGTCACTTTAGATAATTTATACGATGAACTTTCTCAAGCTGCTCTTCATCAATAAAAAAATCTCTACATACAGTTTTTCAAGCTACTCTTTATCAATAAAAATACATCTCTACATGCAGTTTCTCAAACTACTCTTTATCAATAATACATCCACAACTGTGAGAAGTGATTATCATAAAAAAAATTAGCATTCATTTTAATAACTGCAAATATATTATTATTGTTAGGTTGTCACTCAGCATCAGCGATACAAACACAGGATCATGATACAGTACCAATAGCATTAGTTTCAAAAATGCTAGATTCACCCCTTATTGGCATATCTTGACACTCCCCACGCCGGCGAAGAATGTGCCGATGTTTTGGCTGAATTAATCGGTGGCCATGGAAAAATAGGCATAATTAATTTTTCTGCCGGATCTTCTAATGCTATCAAGCGAGAAACAGGATTTAAAAATAGAAACTAAGTATCCAGACGTAGAAATTGTTGATATACAATATTGCGAGTCGGATCCACTTAAAGCGGTAGAGCAGGCTACAAATATGATTAACGCTGAACCTGAATTAAAAGGTATTTGGGGTGTTAGTGGCAATTCTACTGTTGGCATAGCAAATGCCGTATCTGAACTAAATAAAGTTGGTGAAATTTTTGTCGTCGATTTTGATAATATTGAACCTGTTATTACTGCATTAGAATCCGGAATAATACAAGCCATCGCTGTACAAATGCCCTCTAGAATGGGTGCTGAAAGCGTTCAAACAATTATTCATATCATAATGGCGATTACCCAGATCCTAAAGAAGTAGATACTGGCATCGTAATGATCACTTTAGATAATTTATACAATGAAGTTTCTCAAGCTACTCTTTATCAATAAAAATACATCTCTACATACAGTTTCCCAAGCTACTCTTTATCAATAAATTAATAATTATATTTTTTAGATTACTGTTAATGTACAACTTCATCCAATAACATTAAAACAGCTTTGTCCGCATGAATTTTAGTAGTATCAAATACAGGAATTGGAGAATGTTCTGGCTTTATTAATAATCCAATTTCTGTACATCCAAGAATCACTCCTTGAGCACCTAAATTTTCTAACTCCATTATTATTCTTTGATATTCTTTTCTCGACTTTTCGGATATAATTCCTAAACATAATTCATTATAAATAATCTCATTAACAATATCTATATCAACCATTGACGGCACTAAAATATCAATCCCCCTGGCTAAAAGTTTATCTTTATAAAAATCTTCCGTCATAGTATATTTAGTTCCTAACAAAGCTACTTTCTTTATATTATTATCCAATAACAATTCAGCCATGGCTTCAGCTATATGAACTATAGGTATAGAAATTTTTTCTGCTATCCGATCTGCTACTTTATGCATAGTATTCGTACATATAACTATAAAATCAGCTCCCGCCATTTGTAATTTCAATGCTATTTCACTCAATCGTTGGGCACTCTTATCCCATTCATCATTCCTTTGATACTTTTCTATCTCTTCAAAATCTACACTGTATAATATTATCTGCCCTGAATGCAACCCTCCTAACTTTTTTTTAACCATCTCATTTATGATTTTATAATATGTCAGCGTACTCTCCCAACTCATCCCGCCTATTAATCCTACCGTCTTCATAATACCCTCCTTATTTTATAATAAAATATTAAAAGCCATCGTATCAAAAATACGTGGCCTTTATACTAATTCTTAATATTTATCTTCGGCTATATATAGCCGCACTTTTTATAATAGATGTAGTTTCGCTTAAATCTTTTCGTCCAGATTCCGCAAATCCCCAATCTTGTGCTATCTCTGATGCTATTCTTCCTATTTGCTGACTCGTCGTTTCTATTTTTATATCTAACAATTCCAAATATTGACATAAAATTTCTGCTAATGCTTCTCCTTTATCCATTTGTTCCTGAATAGCTTCTTTTGCATGTTTGCTCTCACAAAGTTCTGCTATCGCTTGTACCCATGTCTCTTCCGCCGTTTTGTCACTTACCGCATCGGTTATCTTTAGCATTTCTAGTGTATCCATTTAAGTTTCCTCCCGAATTATATTTATAATTAATATTATTTTATTCTAATAGCCTTTTCTTGTGCTTCTATCGCTAACTTTACTACCGCCTCTATATGAGAAAATTTAATCGAATTGTCCGTATCATATATACAATCTAATACTAAATCTTTATAAAACGGCAAACCTATTTTTCCAGCTACTTTAACAAAGTATTCACCTTCGCCATTTAAAATATGCATGTCATTTTCATTTCCATCTTCATCGTAAAATTTTCCTAATTCAATATAGCCTTCCGATCCAAATATCGTAGTCCTATCTTCTCTCCATCCATTAATCCAATTCGGCGCTAACCAATCAACTCTTATTTGGCCACTTACTCCATTTGCTGATAACAAACTCATGTCAGCATAATCCGAAAAATTCGGGTACTTATCATTTTTAATATTGCTTAATCTACTCGATATTAATTTGGTATCTTCGCATCCTGAAAAATGTAAATGTTGCTCTATTAAATGACATCCAAAATCTCCTAATAAACCACCATTCATCTTTTCATCGTAAAACCACTCAGTCTTGCTCGAATTAGCAACATGTGTGTGTGTCTCAACTTGCAAAATTTGTAACACTCTACCTATAGCTCCTGCTTTTATCAGTTCTGTAGCATAAAAAGCTGCTTCATTATTCATTCTTTTGCTAAAACTAACAAAAAAATGCTTATCAGTAGTTTCTAAAACTTTTTTTACTGCCTCTATTTGATCCAGCGAAGTCATAGGTATTTTGTCCGTAAAATAATTTTTCCCGGCCTTTAACACTTCTATACCTAATTCTGCTCTTTTATTTGGCACTATCGTCGATATTATCAACTTCACTTCCTTGTCACATAAAATTTCTTGCGCTGAACTACATATCTTAGCATTGGGAAATTGCTTTTTTAACATCTTCGCTTTGTTTATATTTTCATCATATATCCATTTTAAATATCCACCATGCACTTCCAAATTTTTGCACATAGCAATAATATGCCCATGGTCTAATCCTATTGCTGCAAACACTAAACGACCCGACACCACTGGTACTATAACTTTTTCATATTGAAATTTCACTTTATTTTTTCCTCATTTGTTATTTATTACTTTCTTCTCATTTGTTGTTTGTTATTTGTTATTTTTTCCTCACTTGTTATTTATCCATGCTAACTTTACTTGATCTTTAATAAAGATGATAATAACAAGGTCATATATCTAATTTCTTATTTGTGCGTCTTAGATTTAATCGGTATCTCAACTCTTTGACCATCCAACTTCACAATCTTCGCAGGACATCCTATTACTGTCGCATCTTTTGGGACATCACCCAAAACTACTGCGTTAGCTCCAACTTTGCTATTCTTTCCAATTAATATATTGCCTAAAACTTTACATCCAGCACATAACATTACATTATCTTCTATAGTCGGATGTCTTTTTCCTTTATCCTTTCCTGTTCCTCCTAATGTAACTTGGTGAAACATTACTACATCATTTCCAATTATCGCCGTTTCTCCAATCACTATTCCATTTCCATGATCTATAAATAATCTTTTACCTATCTCAGCCCCAGGATGAATCTCTATACCTGTAGCCCATCTGGCAAATTGTGATATTACACTTCCTAAAAATTTTAAATCATGTCTCCAACATACATTAGCCATTCTATAGTACATAATAGCATGAACTCCCGGATAAGTCATAAGTATTAATAACGTATTTGTTGCTGCCGGATCCTTCTCCTTATAAGTATTGATCAATTCAGTCGTTGCAGCAATAATTTTATTAATCATGTTTTCCTCCATTCAATGATTCAATGAACTAATTCTTATTCTAATAAATTGGCTGGCCCTTTCAACGAACTACTTCTTAATTCTAATGAACTGGCTGGCCCTTGCAATGAACTACTTCTTATTATAAGAAATTGGCCCTTGCAATAATACATGGGAACTTAAGAAAATTAGCTATGTCAATTATAAAT
>LNZM01000152.1 GCA_002007295.1 Candidatus Epulonipiscioides saccharophilum
TCATAGTATCTTCCTCTCTAAATTTGATTACAATTTTTATACTCGTTATACTGATTATGCTTGTTACGATCATCCTATTTATTGTGCTCGTCATACTTGTCACGTTGATCAGTTTTTCATAATATCGTCCTCTTTAATTCTAATTACACTCGTTATGTTTATTACGCTTTTGTTGCACTCGTTACAATCAATTTACTTATTGTATTCTCTATATTTATTACCTTAGTCAGTAATCTTTCATAGTATTTTCCTCCTTAATTCTAATTACACTCGTTGTGTTTATTACGCTTTTATTGTTTTGCTACGATATATTTATTTTTTTGGTCAGTAATCTTTCATATTATCTTCCTCCTTAACTCTAAATATATTTATTGCATTTTTGTTTCATTTGTTACGTTTTGTAGTATATCCTACTCTTCCTAATTTGTCAAGTAGTTTTTTGAATTTTTTTGTGTTTTTGTATATTTTTATATTATAGCTTATATTTAGTCGATATAATATTTTTTTGCAACAGAGTAGTTAATGCAAGATATTGTCCACACGCAGTAGAAAATAATGCGAGGTATTGTCCACATACTAAATATAATGCTAAGTGTTGTCCTAATATTTTAGAGGAAAATGAATGCAAAAAAATTTTTAAATACTTAATTTACAACATGTTAGCCATATGATAAAATGAATCATTGAATAATTAAACTTAAATATAGGAGGATACACAATGATTGAAATTAAGAATCTCACCAAAATCTATGCCAACGGCAAAAAAGCCGTAGATAACTTAACCTTATCTATTGAAAGTGGCGACATTTATGGCTTTATCGGAGCCAACGGCGCTGGCAAAACCTCTACCCTTAAATCCATAGTAGGCATTCATGACTTCGATTCAGGCGAAATTACTATCGGCGGCCTATCCATCAAACAATCCCCTTTAAAATGTAAACAACAAATAGCATATATTCCAGATACCCCTGACTTATACGAGCATCTAACCGGATATCAATTTATTAACTTTATAGCCGATATTTATGGTGTAGAAATCGATGAGCGTAAAAATCAAATTCAAAAATATGGCGATATGTTTGAAATGCTACCTAATTTACATAACATCATCTCTTCTTACTCCCATGGTATGAAGCAACACACTGCCCTTATAACTGAAATTTGATTTAACCATTTTATAGATCCTATCCCTTATTGTAATACCAGCTATATATAGTATTTTTGCCTCTGTACAAGGTCTTTATTTTAATGCTAAATTTCCAAAGTTTGATTGGGATAACGAAGCCGTTGTTATAAAACAGAGCTTGGCCGTTCTCTTATCCACTTTTGCCACTATGCTTTCGGCTGCTCTTCCTATACTTTTATCTATGTTTCTACCTCTATCTTTTCTGGCCGTATTATGGTTGGTAGCTTTAATATTGCTAGCAATCACTGGCGTTTTATATACAAAAGTTTGTCGCATGAAAATAATTTAACTTTTAACCTCTCAGTCAACTTCGCTTGAGAGGGTCAAGTGCGTCGAGTAAAAGAGCGATGCGACACAGCGTAGCTGATTGCAAACAATAAAAAAGAGGAGATTGCTCTCCCCCTTTTCAACCTCTCAAGGTTGAAATTATAATTGAAACCAAAATATATCCTATCGAAATAATCAGCAACACTTTGCCCGGATTTTTCTTATACAAATTCTTCTGAACCTTGTGCTCTTTATAATCGTATATCGATTTAAAGGATGGTTTTCTTGACATTTTACTTCTCACAAAACTTAATCCATCAAACATTTTCGTCGCTTCTGTCACCATAATTAAGGCCGGAAAAAACGTACACAAACCCACAACAAACATTGAATCCGCCACATTAATTGCAGAAAAGGATAAATCGAACACTAGCCACATAATTAACATCGAGCAGCAAACCATAGCTAGGATCGTTTTCACCACCGCTTTATAGCTCACTTCTATACCTATCCAATTCTTCTGTGTTAGCACGCACGAAGTGCCCCGGCTTAATCTCATGCATCATCGGCTGCTCTTTAGAGTAATCATGAGTTTGTTGGGCATCATATATTATTCGTGTTCTTCTTTTCTCATATCTTGGATCTGGCAACGGCACTGCGGATAGCAATGACTTCGTATACGGGTGTATCGGATTTGCAAACAACTCATCCGATTCCGCTAATTCTACCAAGTGCCCGAAATACATAACTCCGATCCTGTCACTGAAATACTTCACTACTGATAGGTCATGGGCTACAAACAAAATAGTTAAATCATAATCCGCCCTTAAATCGTTTAACAGATTTATTATTTGTGCTTGTATCGACACATCCAATGCTGATATCGGCTCATCGGCTATCAAAAACTTCGGATTCAAAATCAATGCTCTCGCTATCCCTATTCTTTGTCTCTGCCCACCGCTAAATTCATGCGGATATCTATTTCCATGCTCCGGTACTAATCCTACTACTTTTAGCATTTCATTCACTTTTTGAGTAATCACTTCATCGTTCTTTTCACCCATAATCCTTAGACCTTCTGCTATAATTTCCTTTACGGTCATTCTCGGATCTAGCGATGCTATCGGATCCTGAAAGATCATCTGCATATTTTGCATAAGATTTCTATCCACTTTAGCATTTAACTTTTTCTTTCTATCTATTTCTGTTTTCAGCTCGGCTATCTCTTTCTTTATAGCCTCTTTTTCGTCTACCGATTTCGCTCTTATCAATTTCTTCTTCGATATTTTAAGATTTCTATAATCTGTCTCTGTCCCTTCGACTATACTTTGTCCTAAAAACTCTATTTTACCATCAGTTAATTCGTTCAGTCTTATCATAGCTCGGCCGGTTGTTGTCTTTCCACATCCGGATTCACCTACTAATCCAAATATTTCTCCTTTATATATCTCGAAATTTACTCCGTCGACTGCTTTCACAACTAATTTATTTTTGCCACTTCCAGACTTAAAATGTACTTTTGCATCCTGTAATGATAGTATCGTCTCTTTATTATTTGCTGAATTATTCACTAGCATTCCCCTCCTTGCCATACATTTTACTCATTCGTCGGATTCTCTCATCTATCGCTACTGGCCTTTCGACTTTCGGACAATCCGGATGCAATAGCCATGTCGCCGCATAATGATTTTCTGTAACCTTAAACATTGGTGGCTGCTCTTCCATATCTATTTGCATAGCATAGTCGCTCCTTAATGCGAACGCATCTCCTTTCGGCGGAAATCTCATGTCCGGCGGCGTTCCTGGTATCGTTAATAATCTGTCCTTCGATGTTAAATCTGGCATCGATCCTAGCATCGCCCATGTATATGGATGCTGCGGATTATAAAAAATGTCCTCTACTCCTCCAATTTCTTGTATTTTTCCAGCATACATTACCGCTATCCTGTCCGCTATATTTGCTACTACACCTAAGTCGTGAGTTATAAATATAACTGTTAAGTCATGCTTAGCTTTTAACTTTTCTATTAATTCTAATATTTGCGATTGTATCGTTACGTCTAACGCTGTTGTCGGCTCATCACAAATTAATATATCCGGCCTTTGCGTTAACACTATAGCTATAACTATTCTTTGTCTCATTCCTCCAGAAAACTGAAACGGATACTGGTTATATCTCTTTTCTGGATCCGGTATCCCTACTTCTCGCATTACCTCTAAGGCTCTAGCTTTAGCTTCTTTTTTAGTTACGCATCTTCTACTTGCTATTTCGTCTTTTTTCTGCTGTATCTTTTCTTGAATCTCATGCTTTTCTAGACCATCTGGATTTGTCTTTAAAATTCTTAATTCTTCATTCAACTTCGCTATGTCTGCTATATATTCTTCTTTGGCCTGAGTTTTCGCTATAAGTTCAGCTGCATCCAAAAGTCTTTTGACTTCTTTAAGTTTCTGTTTCAACTCCTGTTTTTTCTGCTTATCTTTTTTATCTAATAATTTCAGTTCACGTTTTAAACTAAAGTAAGCAGTTCTCTCTGCATGGCAGATCTGATCTATTCGGTTTTGGATATGATCTCCATTTAATAGTAGACCCTCAGTAATTTGCTTACCTATTTTCATTATCGGATTTAAGCTAGATAGAGGATCTTGATAAATCATACCGATTTTTTTACCTCTAATATTTTGAAACTCTTCTTCTGTAATTGATAATAAATCTTCCCCATCATACATAATGGATCCACTTTCTACCTTAGCGTTACCGGCCAAAATACCCATGATAGCTCTTGTGGTTACGGACTTGCCTGATCCGGATTCACCCACTATCGCTAGAGTCTCACCCTTCTTTAAATCAAAGCTTATGTCTCTAACCGCATGGACATCTCCAGAAATTGTTCTAAATGATATAGATAGATTTTTGACACTTAATTTTTGTGCACTTAATTTTTCCATACTTAAATTTGGCATTTTTACTCAGTCCCCCTTAACGCTGGATTAAATGCATCTCTTAACGCATTTCCAAACATGTTAAATGTAATCATTAAAATCGATATGATTATAGACGGAAAAACAGTCAAGTAAGGATACATCTGCAAAAATGCTCTCGCATCAGCCAATAGAACACCAATAGATACGCCAGTAAAGTGCATACCTAAAATATTAAAAGATTGACCATGACCGATACCATATCCTAAATATGATAAGGAAGCTTCTAAAAATATTACGGCTGGAATTGACAGAACGCTCGCAGTAATTATCGTCCCAATTCCATTTGGTAATATATGTCTAAAAATTAATCTTCTGTCTTTTGCGCCCATCGTTCTAGATGCTAATACGTATTCTCGGCCCTTATATCTGTAGAACTGCATTCTTGTTACAGCTTGGAAACCTACCCATCCATTTATGATAAGTATCATTATTAAGGTGGTTATTCCGGGGTCAAATAGTACAACCATAATCGATAAAACGACTAGCCATGGTAATCGGCCCATTAGTTCTGCAAATCTTTGCATTAATAAATCCACTTTTCCTCCGTAATAACCAGCGATCGCTCCGTAGATAATTCCAACTATCATGTTGATTACTGTCGTTACGACTCCCATCAATAACGAAGTCCTAAGTCCTACCCAAATCAGAGAGAATAAATCTCGACCAGCTGCGCTTGTTCCAAACCAATAATACGGTAGTTCTTCATATCCTAAATATGCTTGATAATCCAAATAGACCTCGTAAGAATAATATTCTTTATCGCCAATGAATACTTTATCATTTTGTCTTACTACTTCTCTTATCGGAAATCCTTCTTCGAAAAACCATCCATCTGGATTTTCCGGATTCGGTATCGGTGTTACGCCGTATTCTTCCACCAAAGCATCGTACTCTTCAGAAGAAAAAGCTATCTCATGTGTTAGGTCAAAGGCTGCTATATATCTGTTATATCTAAACGTCGCCACTATCATCTCTCCATTTTGGCGAACATAACTGCCTTTTCCATCCACTATTTGATACAGAGAAAGAGGATAGCCGTCATTAAAAAAGACCGCATCGGTGCTAGATTTGTCATGGACCTGGACGCTTTCTATTATTGCTACCGTCTCGATACCATCACCAATAACTTTTAGTCTAAGTTTAGAAAAGATATCTCCAAATATTTCAGGCTTTAATTGGTACAAATCCAACTTATGCTCTCCCGCTTCTGTAATCGTATTTATGGCCTCAAATTGCCCCGGCTTAGTTTGCAGAAGAACTTCTAATTTAGCACTCCCCAACAATTCCGGTACATCTATCGTTATAATCGGCTGATTAGCTTTCGTAAACACCAAGTAATCATTCGATTCTACCGTCATTTCTGTGGATCCACTGTCTAACCTCATAACGGATTGTCCGCCTGTTACTATTTCCGACTTTTCGGTGCTACTTACAACGTCGTTTGTTAACGTATCCATGACAACAGCTTTCGAATTATATCCGGATGGCAAGTATAAACCAGTTTCTTCATCGTATGTAGCTGGATCGATCGGTTTTTCTTCGACTAAAACAGTTCCGTCCATAATTCCCACTTGTTCTAACAGCGGAATACGTGGTGGCAAAAAGGCCAATTTTTCATTTAGTTTTACATATTCCTTACCAGTTAAAGCTGGCATAAATAACGAACATAAAATAATGATAACCAAAATTATGGTCGCTGTCACGTTAGTTCTATTCTTTGTAAATCGGATCATAACGTCTTTCATAGAAGAAACTGGTTTACCCTCGATTTTTTGGTCATATATTTTTTGATCTTTTTGAATGAATTGAAATTTATTTGGATCCATTATTTGACACCTCCCATACGAATTCTTGGGTCAATTAGTCCGTAAGTCAAATCTACAACTAGAACAGCAAATAGACCGATAGAAGTATAAAAAGCAGTAGATGCTAACAATAAATTATAATCATAGGCATTTTTAGTTAATGCTCGCAAAAATATAGTACCGGTGCCCGGAACCGAATAAATCTGTTCTATAATTACCGAACCGGATAATAGACCAGCAAAAGAACCGATAATACCTGGAACGAGAGGGACTAAAGAATTTCTAAGAGCATGGCGAACGATAGATTGTCTCCTAGTCAACCCTTTTGTACGAGCCAACAATAAATATTCGGAAGTCAAAACTTCGGTTAATTCGGCCCTCGTCGTCCTAGTTAACGAAGCAATCGGTCCAAATGTCATCGCCAGAACTGGTAATATATATCCTCTTATCCTTAAGATCGTATCAGCATCTTTTGGCGGAAATATCGTAGGTACCCATTCTAGACCATATCCAAAAATCATGACTAACATCACCATGATAACAAAACTTGGAATAGAGATCATGATCATTACAAAAAACGAAATTACATTATCTTCTGCTTTATTCTTCTTTAACGCTGCCCAAATACCTAAACTTAATCCTATTGGGGTGTAAAAGAATAAGGCTATAATATTTATCGTTAAGGTAGTGACCATCCTATCCTTGATTATATCGAACACTGGTCGACCGACTTCTACTCTAGTAGATAGGCCGAAATCCAACTTTAATAAAACTTTACCCAACCAATTAAAATACTGTTCACTTATTGGTACTGGTAAAAAGGCTCTGATAAAATCGCCTTGGTCTTCATAATAAGAATTTCTTATCGTTGTTGCTGTAGACATTTGATGTCTTATTTCATCCATTTCCTCTGGATCTGAGACTAACGTAATTTCCATATATCCATCGTAAACCTGTTTATTATAATAAGCGGTCTTTTCATCTTCGGTTGTTGGTGGATAGGCCGGTGCTAACTTAAACAGAACAAAATTCATAGATAGTATTGCAAATAACATTATAAAAATCCACACTATACGTGTTACTATATACCTTGCCACGGATATCACTTCCTTTTATTTTCTAAAAAAAAGGACTACGAACATTTAGTCCACAGTCCAATCCATACGATCATGTTCATCTTTAGTATATTTGATCCTTTTTCTTTAGATAATTTTACTTCATCCGTCAGCTTCGCTGCCACCTTCCTCCAACTCCCTCCGTCACTTCGTGACACCTCCCTCGGAGATGAAGGCTATGGAAGGCTAAGTGCAGGAGCCTTTATACATTATTTATTTTATAACTTCTCTACCTTCTAAAATTTCTGTCTCAGCATTTAGGGCTGATGTGATAGCATTGTACGACCACATTTCACTAACTAATTCACCATCGTTGTTAGTGTAAGTTACAGGTATTTCTGCGATGTTGGTGTCAATTCCCCAGTTTAGTGTAAAGCCGCCACGATTATCATCCACAAAATTGTCTAAGAAAGATGCTGCATCAAGGGTAGATCCACCAATACCTCCAATAGATAAATCGAATTCTCCAGCTTGCATATGGTCATCGTATATACCAGGAAAATCTTTTGCTGATGGCTCGAATACAACTTTAATATTATGTTTCGCGCTGTTAAATGCGGCTTCAAAAGCACCTTTTAAGTAATCACCCATTAAAGCTTGAGTCTCTGATCCACTGAAGAAATAGAATTCTATTTTAATTTCATCTCCAGATTTATAAGTTCCATCAGCAACTAAAGTATCCAAAGCTTTGTCGAAATAAGCTTTTGCAGCATCCAAGTTATAGCCATAAGTAGAAGGAGACAAATTCAGTCCAACCGATTTTCCTTGTTCTGTATCTCTGTATGCTATTCCTTCTTCAGCTTCCACAACATAGGCTTTTGAGAATAAATAGGTAGTCGGTTCTACTGTTTTCATGACATCTTTGGCCAACTTATTTCTATCTATAGCAAAGAACATAGCTTGTTTGAAATCTGTATTAGCTAGAATAGGTTCTGGAGTCCAAGTTCCATCCGGGAATTTTGCTACTTGAGCTTCTCTAGTTCCTAAACCGTTAATAACCATTCTAAATACTGTACTGCCTGGAATAGTTTTTAAACCTGGATGATTTTTAAATTCATCGTACTGAGTAGCCGGCAATCCTTTATAATCTAATTTTCCTGCTTTAAACTCTTCAAAGGCCATTTCCGTATCCGCAATAACTGTGATGTTCATACCTGTCATCATGATTTTATCCGCATCACTATAAAGCTCATTTTTCTTCAATCTAATTAATTTATCTGGTTCATAATATTCTACATAGGCTGGTCCATGATATCCTATAGTAGTCTCGCTGGTACCATATTCTTCTCCTAATGCATTATATAAATCCATGTTTATTGGACTTTTAGTGAAAGATGCAAAATTATATTTTACATTCCATGCAGATTGTTCTCCAGCATAAGTAATTTCTATTGTGTTATCATCAATTAATTTAATTCCAACTTCTTCCCATGGAACTAAACCATCTACAAACTCTTGAGCATTTAAAACGGCTATATCAGTTGCACAGAAATCTCCACCACCACTGACAGCTCTCATCCATTTATTCTCTAAAGCTAATTTATATGTTTCATAGAAGTCTACGGCATTTATTTTGGTATCCTTAATTAAAGACATATCGGTGTCTTGATTAAACTTCCACTCTAAATCTTTAAATTTTATTTGCCAAGTTTTCGCTACAATCTTTCCACTATCTAAAGTAGTCGGATTAACCGGGATCGGCAATTCCGAAGCCATAGAAGGCATAACCTCGTAACCTGTTTTGTCGGCATTATACTCAAAGCTATAAGGTTTGCCATAATAATTGGTCATATAATCCGCATCGGTAGATCCTTCGTATAGCCATTGGTTCCATGTTTGAGGATTAGTACTAAATGACGATCTGTATGTATACTCTCCAGCTTTTCCTGGCTTTCCATCCTCCATTAATACGGTCGAATCATCAGCAGATAATGTTCTGTCCCAAACCGATCCAAAGCCCATAACCGGTATATACTCATCTACTGGTAACTGAACTCGACTAGCATACAATCCGTATCCTGCATTGGAGTATAAAGGTATTCCGCCTTTTTGGGTGTTTAACATGTAATCTTCTGCTGCTGCCATGAAAATGTGTCTAGTGTCTGAATCTGCAAATCTAAAATTGTATGTACCTGTTGGATAAGTTACTTCTAACTTAACTTCTTCCGTAACTGATTCAGTAGCCTTAGTCTCTTTCTGTGCTTCTTTCACTGTCTCGCTGGCCGTAGCTACTTCTGTAGAATCGCCACACCCGGTTAACATAATAAGAGATGTCACTAGCAAAGCGCTGTAAAGACGTAAATTTCTAATTTTCATAATATAAGTCTCCTTACTATAAGTTGAAAATAAAAGTTGTTCATTCTTATGTGAAATTATGCGAAATAATATTTATTTATTACTACAATATATATTATACATATTTTTTAAAATAATGCAAGAGTAAATTTAAAATTTTTCATTTTTTTTAGGCCAAGTTATGTTTTTTCCATAATTTAGGAAAATATTTTCTTAAATATGGAATTTGTCTCAGTCTATATTGCAATAAAAATAATAAATATACACTTACTTATACTTTTCATACAAACTATAAGCTTAAGTATTTTCAATATTCTAGTTAAAATTTTTTTACTATCCTCTCGACTCCTCAATTTGTAATGACTGACATCTCTCAACCCCTTAGTCAACTTCACGTTAACTAAGGGGTACTACAAGTTGTGCTTACTTCGTTTTAATTTTTTCGTTAATTGTCTTAAGTTCCCGTCTATGCCTGGAAGTGGAGTCTAGATCAAATCAATTTTTTTTGATTTAAGTGTTGACATTTCATTAACAATCGCATATAATAAATTCATAACAAATTAATTTGATATGAACATTTAGTTTATAACCTATATACATAAGAAGAAAAATACAAAACCAATCAATAGAATATAGCATATAAAAAAGGAGAGATATTTATGTGGAACTTTATTCAGGAGCAACTCTTAGGGATGAAATGGTTAAATGATTCAACAGGCAACATATTAACCCTATTCGGCCTAGATATAACTGAACGAATAGGGGGTAGCATTCAGTTTTTTATATATGATGTAATAAAAATCACAATATTGTTATGTACACTAATATTTATTATATCGTACATACAAAGTTATTTTCCTCCAGAACGTAGCAAAAGAATACTTAGCCGATTTAAAGGCATAAAAGCAAATATAGTTTCTGCTCTACTCGGTACGGTTACTCCCTTTTGTTCATGCTCATCCATCCCACTATTTATCGGATTCAGCAGTGCCGGATTACCCGTTGGTGTAACCTTTTCCTTTTTAATCTCTTCTCCAATGGTTGATCTCGGTAGCCTAGTATTGTTGATGAGCATATTTGGATATAAAGTCGCTTTAGCTTACGTTATCATTGGTTTAATAATCGCCGTAATCGGCGGTACCTTGCTAGATAAAATGAAAATGGGCAAATATGTAGAGGAATTTATTTTAAATGCTAGTAACGTAGATATTGATTCCCCGAGCCTAACAAAAAAAGACAGAATAAAATATTCTGCCGATCAAGTCATCAATACTTTTAAAAAAGTATTTCCTTATATATTAGTTGGTATCGGAATCGGTGCCTTAATTCATAACTGGATTCCTGAAAGTGTCATCGAAAGTGTTTTGGGAAGTGATAATAAATTTGGTGTAATAATGGCTACGATAGTTGGTATACCTATGTATGCGGATATATTTGGAACTATTCCAATCGCTGAGGCCTTACTTGGTAAGGGTGCACAATTAGGTACGATTTTAGCATTTATGATGGCCGTAACTACTCTAAGTTTACCATCGATGATTATGCTAAGAAAAGCAGTAAAACCAAAATTGCTTTTCACCTTTATTGGAATCTGTACCCTCGGAATAATTTTAGTCGGATATTTATTTAATTTCATTCAACCTATTTTATAATAGAAGCAACTCAACTTAATTAGGATATTTGTTTAATCCTATTTTGGTTTCACTTAATAATAGAAGCAACTCAACTTAGTTAGGATATTCGTTTAATCCTATTTTGGCTTAACTTAATATAGAAGCCACTCAACTTAATCACGTTATTTTTAGTTGTTTTATTTTAACATTTATCTGTAATCATTAACATATCTATTGTCTCACAATTTTCTAACAAGTTTATTACAATAATTACATTCGTATCAATTTTTTTTGATTTAAGTATTGACATTTCATTAATATTAAATTATAATTAATTTAGAACAAATAAAATTGATATGAAACATTTATTTTACATATGACAAAATTCAAATAGATATGATCAGGAGGAATTTTTATGGATAACAATAACATTGCAAAAATATTTAAAGCATTATGTGACGAGAATCGAGTGGAAATCATACGTCTATTGAAATCTGGTAGCCAATGTGCCTGCAACATAGCAGATAAGTTAGGATTAGGCCAATCAAAACTTTCTTATCATATGAAAATTCTATGCGATAGTGGCTTAATCGAAAGTTGGCCATCCGGAAAATGGATGTATTACAAAATCAATACAATAGGTTGTGAGTATGCTTTAAATCTTTTCCAGGAATTAACTTCAGTATCTAATGATCGACCTTGTTTGTGCGATACAGCTGAATTTGAATCCGATATAGCTACGAATTAATATCGCATTCTCCCCCTCACGGATGGGGGGCCCGCTTCCCTTGAAACTATTGGAAACTTAAAGGCACGCTTTCTCCCTCCGTCAGCTAACGCTGACACCTCCCCCGCAATGTTGTGAAAACGGAGGAGGCTTAGCTTCCCCGCCATTTAGTACTTGGCTATAACTGAACATTAATCAAATATAGTTACAGCAAATTTATAAGGAGAATTATATCATGAAAAAAAGAGTTCTACAAATAGTCGTACCCATTGCCATGATTATCGCTGTGTCTGGTATTTGGTATGCTAAACATCAATCCGAACAACAGACTTTAGATCAGCAGGCTTCCATAGTTAATGTACATCCGGATTTCTCGCTTCATACTAGCATCGTAAATTTGGACCAATTGAAATCTTATGGCTTACCTATCATTATAGATTTCGGCGCCGATGAATGTGCTCCATGCCGCCAAATGGCTCCCGACCTAGAATACATCAACCAATTAATGCAAGGTAAAGCTATAATTAAATTTATAGATGCTTGGAAATATCCTTTGGAAACTCAAAAATTTCCTGTGCAAGTCATTCCTACTCAAATTATTTTCGACGCCAACGGTAATCCATATGTACCTAGCGAGGCCGTGGCTGAGTTGATCGATTTCGATAATTATGCTAACAAAAATACGAAACAACACCTTTATACTGTTCATGTCGGGCCTCTATTTACCGATCAGATGTTAGCTATCTTAAATGATATGGGCATTTTTTAACCTCTCAGTCATTTCATGACAGGGTCTGTCGCATTAACAATTCCAAATATTAAATTCTAAATGACAGCAAGATGATGAAAACTTGCCATATTTACAATTTACTTGAAAGCAACAAAATTTTGCATGCACGCTTTCTCCCTCCGTCACTTCGTGACACCTCCCCCACAATTTTATTTCTTACGAGAGTTGTCGCTAGATGACGGAAATATAGTATTATCCTTCAATTTTGAATTGAATGAAGTTGTGCACCTGACCTTTGTAATTGGACTTAGTTGACTAAAGGTCGGCGAAAGGGGTAATTTTTAGGTTGTTAGTGCGACAGCCCCCTTGGGCGACAACTTTATTTGCTCAAGTATTTTTTCTAACTTAATCTTAACCGGAGGTCTTTTTCATGAACATAAATGAATTGCTTGAATCTATTTCTATCTTAATAACCAATAACTTTTGGTTAGCTCCCTTTTTAGCTTTTGTTGCTGGCGTATTGACATCTTTCACCCCATGTTCTTTGTCTAGCATTCCGTTAATTATCGGATATGTTGGTAGCAATCCTAACGAAAAATCTACTAAAAATGCTTTCAAATTATCTTTAACTTTTGCCATCGGGCAAGCAATTACCTTTACAACTTTAGGTATAATCGCTACTTTGGCCGGAAGCATGATTGGCTCTATGTCCAAACTATGGCTCTTTTTGCTAGGAATTTTAATGTTACTTATGGCATTGCAAACTTGGGGATTATACGAAATAATTCCATCCACTTATTTAATATCTAAAAATAAGAAAAAAGGTTATGCTGGCGCACTAATAGCCGGAATTTTAGGCGGAATATTTTCATCGCCATGCTCCACTCCGGTCTTAATAGCGTTGCTTGCGATCGTCGCTAGTTCTGGCAACATATTTTGGGGCGGTTTGCTTCTATTAATATACTCAATCGGCCATGGAATCCTAGCTATAATCAGTGGAACATCAATTGGATTCGTACAAAAAATATCTCAAAATGCTAACTACGGCTTTATTTCTAAACTCTTGAACCTTATCCTAGGTTCGCTTATATGCTTAATAGGACTGTACATGTTTTATTTAGCCTTTTAAACTAGGGGCCGTAGCCTTTTTGTTATGAATACCTTCATTATATAGGATAGAATCCTAGCTATAATCAGTAGAATATCAATCGGATTGTATATGTTTTATTTAGCGTTTTAAACTAGGGGCCATAGCCTTTTTGTTATGAATACCTTCATTATATAGGATAGAATCCTAGCTATAATCAGTAGAACATCAATCGGATTGTATATGTTTTATTTAGCGTTTAAAAAAAAAACAGTGAGGAGAATGAATTATTATGGCAAAATTTAAATTATTCAAAAATAAAAAAGAATCTGGCAAAGAAGACATGGCTATGTGCTCATGTGGCAACATGTGTAAGGTATCCGACATAGAGGCCAAAAAATCTGCTGAAGTAGCCCAACAACAATTGACCGAAGAGTCTCAACATAATTCTGAAACTTCTGTACAGGTTCTCGGATCAGGATGTAAAAAATGTAACGACTTAGAAACCGCTACTCTTTCTGCATTAACAAACTTAGGCATGGACACTAATATCGAGCATGTAACAGATTTCGCCCAAATTGCTAGCTACGGCGTTATGTCCACTCCAGCTCTTGTTGTAGACGGAAAAGTTTTATCTTATGGAAAATTATTAAAAGTTGAGGAAATCGAAGCACTTCTTAAATCGGCTAGACCTTAAACTTCTCAGTTATTTAAATTGAAAGCGTCAAAACTTTGTATGTACGCTTTCTACCCCTCATAGCCAGGAACTCAAGAAAATTAACTATGTCACTTATAAATTTTGTACACAGATCACATAAGCAACTACAACTAGAAGGCGCGCTTTCTCCCTCCGTCAGCTAACGCTGACACCTCCCCCGCAATTTTGTGACCTTGCTCCTCGGCAATTTTGTATTTACTTTATTGCAATTTATCTTCAGACTATTTCTTCATGGTACACCACTCAATATTTTAATTGCTTTTTAGGTTGTTAGTGCGACAACCCCCTAAATAAATAATTGGAGGAATCAAACATGAAAAAAGTAATCTCTAAAAATAATGGCATCGGATTTTTTGAAAAATATTTAACCGTTTGGGTTATAGCCTGTATGGCTGTCGGCGTATTAATCGGTAAATTTATGCCTGCTATCCCATCCTTTTTGGGCAAGTTCGAATATGCTAATGTCTCCATTCCTATTGCTATCTTAATTTGGCTTATGATTTATCCTATGATGATGAAAGTAGATTTCGTTAGTATTAAAAATGTCGGTAAAAATCCAAAAGGCTTGTTTTTAACTTGGGCCACTAACTGGCTAATCAAACCTTTTACTATGTTTGCTATCGCTTGGTTATTCTTCTACATAATTTTTAAAGGCTTAATCCCAGCCGAATTAGCTAAAGATTACTTGGCCGGAGCCGTTCTATTGGGGGCTGCACCATGTACGGCCATGGTTTTTGTTTGGAGTCACCTAACAAAAGGCGATCCTGCTTACACCGTCGTTCAAGTTGCTACTAACGACCTTATTATCCTAATAGCTTTTACTCCGATTGTAGCTTTTTTATTGGGCGTTGGTGGGGTTAGCGTACCTTGGGATACTCTTCTTCTATCTGTTGTTTTATTCGTCGTTATCCCTTTAATCGGTGGCATAGCAACAAGGCTATACGTAATTAAGAAAAAAGGTCTCGACTATTTCAATAATGTGTTTTTAGCAAAATTTTCAAACGTAACTATTATCGGCCTTTTGCTAACATTAACCTTAATATTTTCGTTCCAAGGCGAAGTTATTTTAGCTAATCCATTACACATTATTCTTATAGCGATACCTCTAATTATCCAAACTTTCTTAATCTTCTTTATAGCTTACTATGGTGCGAAAAAACTTAACCTTTCCCATGACATTGCTGCGCCCGCTGGGATGATTGGAGCATCCAATTTCTTTGAGTTAGCTGTTGCTGTAGCGATTTCATTATTCGGCGCTGATAGTCCCGTTGCTTTAGCTACTATCGTCGGCGTTTTGGTTGAAGTCCCTGTTATGCTTATTCTTGTTAAAATAGCAAATAAAACTGCTCATCATTTTGTAACTAAATCTGAAGCATAAAAATTTAGCTCCTCTTAACGCAGAGGAGCATTTTTTTTACCTATTTTTAATTTTACAATCCTAGCATGATCATTATATCACATATAGTATCGTAGTTTACAGGTTCATTCGGATTAAAATCTTCCGGATTTATCAATTGCATATTTATTGCTTTATTCAAACTTCTTTCGTATTTTTCTGTAGCATCTTCTATAGTTTTTTCCGGAATTACTTCTGGTCCTATATAACCGTTCTTTCTTTCGTATAAAGATACTAGCCCGGATACTGCTTCTTCATTAGTTACTTTTCCAAGCTCTTTATCTTCTTGCAAATGTAATTTTCTTTCTTCTAAGATCTCTTCATCATATAAACCAGAATTATTGATTTGTGTTATCTCATCTTGTGTTAAAATATTATTCAAGTTTATTTCTGCTTTATTATAAGCCATACCAAGCAATAAATTAGTAAACTGCTCTGCGTATACTGGGGTATTACCGAAATAGTTAATACCTAATTCTTTGATAGAATATTTATCCCCTATTTCTTGCATAGAATGAGTTAAGTCTCTGGCCATGGCCGCTTTTGCTGTACTGTAAAGAGCATTTATTCCTAGGACGTTTGTTTGATACTCCAAATATGTCCCTTCATTATTCACTATCCTTTGTGATGGCATTACCAACCAATCTTCGTTTACTATATCATAAACTTTCATCTTCACATTTGGTGAATCCGGATGTAGTTTAATCTTTATGTCCATATTATCATTTAGTCCGCTAATTGTTTCGGGTACACCTGTTTCTTTTATCATGTATATGTTGGTTTCCTCGGCTAACTCGAATATATCCGGGAATCGGAATTTAGCATCTTCTAGGCTGTAGTTTGTTTTTTTAGTAAACGAAAATACCACTTCTTCTTTACTTTTTAATGGTCCTAAATCTACAGACCTTGGCTTGATAGTATAAATTGCGTCGTTGGTTTCTACTTCTAAGTCCATATTTCGGCTATCCATTGCGTTTAGGAGAGTAACCGGTATTGTTAATCGTCGTACTTTTGCGTTGTCAAAACCTTCATATAAATCCATATCCACTTTAAAAGTACTTAGATCTTTATTTAGGATAGTTGTTATTATACCTTCTGGATTCACTATCTTATAATCCCAAACTCCATTTTCTAGATCCAGGTTTTGCTCGTAATCTTGCTCAAAACTTTCTTCGTTATCCGGCTCACCCGTATATTCTGACTTAGAAGCTTTGGTTATTATTCGGACCCAATCAGAATATTCAGATTCTTTAGATAGAGTTCTATCACTTTCACCGTCGACAATTTCAATTTTAGTCTTTACTTTAACAAAATAAGATCTATTAGGCTTTAGGTCATTGAACTTAACCATGTTTTTCTCTAAGATTTCTACCGGCGAATCTTCGGCTGCACCTTCATTTTTATTTTCTTCTGTGATCTCAACAATGGTTGGGCTAATAAACTCCACGTTATCAGCAAATGCTACCGTGTAGGAATAAGTTGTTGCTATAGAACCCTCTATGGATTCACCTTTATCGTTTTCATCCTTTTCCCAAGTAACAATAATAGAATCTTCGGTGATAGGCAAGTAATCCAAACCTAATTCTACCAGAGCTAACTCGGATGCTGGCCCAACACTTACTGGTATATCCGGTGGTTGTATTTCTAAAGTTTTAGCAAAGACCGGACTGCTCCATGCAGATTCTAGGTCACCTTCTTTTTGTTTAGCTTTTATCCAAATGTAATATTCTGTATCTGGAAATAAGCCTAATACTTCAACAAAAGCATTTTCACCGTCGCCAACAAAAAACTCACTGTTTGGATCCGAAGAAATGTTTAAATCTTCGTACGGCATCGATTCCGGTCCTTCCGGATCATCAAATCTAGAATAGACCATTTCATAGTCAAACTTATGATTAAATTTAAAAAATACTTCAATGCTATGGTCCGTTACTTCATTTAAATTTAAATTTGGCACGATCGGTACTTCTTCTTCACTTACAAAGTTGGCCAATGTATTATATATTATATAACTTGGATAAGATTGCGTTAATCTGGTTCCATCATCTAATGTTCTATATGCCCTTATAAAAGTTATATAAGCAGTGTTAGCTATCAAACCTACGACTTTATGCTCTTGCCATATCAATGATGTTTCATCGATATATTCACTTACGGCCAACTCTTCCCAGCCAGCTTCCCAATCGGCGCTTCCACCTTCTTGGGCTACCATAAAAATCCAATCTTCTAGCTCTAGATCACCTTGTAAGTTTTTTACATCTTCGTATGGTAAAGTTTGCATTTCGTATTTTATCCCACTACCTAAAGAAATCTCTCTAGAAGTGAAATTATTTTCATAAAAATTTACACCAACGTAATCTCTAACCATATCCAAGTGCTCATAAGTTATAAGATTTATTGGTAAAGTTTCTACTTTTAAAGGTGCTTTAAACAGCACTTTCGGCTCAGTTTCTAATAAATAAACTTTAGAATTCCATTGTTTAGCTAATGGAATATTTTCTGGAAATTCTTGATAAAAATCTTCATCCGCAGCTGCGCCTTTATACATTAATTCTTGCCATTGTTCTCGCCATATTATATCGGCACTGTTGTTTGTTATACTATCTGGCTTTACTAGAATAGGAGGCTTAAGTAATATCGGAGGATAGAATATATCGCCATTTTTATCTATTGTAATAGCCACGATAGTCGGTTCCGAAGTGGCGAAGCGAGCAGCGTCTTGTCTTTTGGCCACGATTTGAATATAATACGTTTTATTTGTTGCTAACGGCAGCTTTGCTTCTGATACATCGTAATATTCAGCTATTACTTTCTTAAATCCTACTACATCTCCAAACGGTGTTGTTACTAACGAATCCTCATCGTCGGGATCAATAAATACATTCCTCTCTATTGGAGCTAATCCGTTTTCTACTAATGAAGAATCTAAGGCTTCTTTTCTTTCTGTTACCCATATATCATATACTAACTCATAATCTAACGTTTTATTGCCGTTTGCATCCACTTTGCCTTCATAAGCGTCCCAAACTAGCTGAATCTGAACTGGTGCGTCGTTTATCATGGTAAACGTTTGCTTCTTAAAGTTTTCTACATTGTACGGTGTTGTATCTCCTTTTACTAAATATTCTTTTGCTATCTCTGCATTTAAGTCTATATCGTCGTTAAACGGTTTTGGTATTTGTGGTGAAGCCGGCTTTTCTACTGCATCGTAAGGAATATATTCTACTTTACCTGTAGTTGGCGATGGACTTAATGTTGCGTTAGTATCTTCATTAGTAAACTCAAATTCCAACCAATACATTGTTGTAACTTCTGGCTCGTACAATTCATAATATCCTATTAATGCTCCATTATCTTTTTGAAATGTAAATATTTCTTGCGCATTTTGTCCGGATACTTGAGCAAATATACTAGTTTTGGTTAAAGAATATGAATTTTCCAAGATACTAGCCGAAATATTCCACTCTAATCTTATTTTTCCGTTACCTACATTAAAAACTCGAAGTGGAATGCTAGTAATCGCAGAAACAACTTTTGGATCTGATCCTATTGTAGTTTTCTCTTTTAATGGATCACCTTCAGGCAAATTTGGCATTACATATACGGAGTACATCTGACCCGGACTAACACCTTCCGATATCAAATAGACTACGTATTTTCGACCATCATTCGGATCCGTAATTATGTTGTTGTCACCTAAATCTGATTGTGTCACTGTTATTGTACTATTGTCCGGAAAATCCCCTATATTCTCGGCAGCACCTTGGGTGTAACCGACTAAATATTCTATACCAGGTATATATTCAAACTTTACTTCTAATCCTTCATCCGTTCCAGTTACTTGCGTATTAAAATTTGTGATAAGCTTTAAGTTTGCCGGTTCCGATTCTATAATCGTATCGAAGGAGTCTCCTGTTTCATCATCCGTAACTCGGTGAAGATGCCTAGCAACTAAATTTAAATTATAAAATACTCCACTTTCTAATAGGGTACTAATATCTTGTTCTGTATCATCGGCACCAATCGGCATTTCTCTAGAAGGCGAAAATCCCATAAAATCTTCGCTATATAAATCATATCCCGAAAGGTCATGAGAACCTACTATGTCTGTTGGTGGCGACTGACCGGATGTGTCACCATCTTCATTTGCTGCTATTTCCGGCCTGGTCCAACCAATCATAACATCCGGAATTACCGTAGATTCACCACTTTTTTTGTGAGCTATATTAGCATAAAAATCTGTTGGCGGTAATTGAATGTTGGCTAATACATTAAACGGCAAAAATGAAGTTATCATTACTATAGCTAACATCATGGCCGTTATTCTTTTGTGCTTCACAATTTTTCCCCCTTATTTTAAGTTATGTTTATCAAGTTAAAATGTCAGTCAATATTTTTGTATTTCAATCAGCAAGATTAAAATGTCAATCAACATCTTTGGTATTTCAGCATTTCAGTCGACTAGATTAAAAATTAAAATGTCGATCCACCTTTTTTGGCATTGCAGTTAGCAAGAATTTATTGCGTTAAAATATCAGTCAACATTTTTTGCATTTCAGCTGGTAAGATCGTATCGGTTGGCTTTTCATCGCCATCTATAAACCCTAATTGTTGAGCAACGCTAGCATACTGTCTATATTGAGGTTTATACAAATTAATATGGGTAACCGCCTGACGGTTAGTAATAGCTATGTTATTTATAGAGTTGTAACTAATTTTTTCGTAAAGTTGCATCAATAAATATATAGCTTCTTCCATGGTTATGGATCCAGCTGATTGGAAACTAGTTACACCTTTAAAGCCATTTTGATTTAGATAAGTTACAGGATTTGCATTGATAGGTGCACCCATAACGGATGCGATAGCATTGTAAACTTGGTCTTTAGATGTAGTATTACCCGGTGCTAAGCGAGTTTCTAAGGTCTGATCGATATCATATCTATTTATCATTTCCTGTGCTGCAGATTGAGATCCGATTCCAACCTCGTTTTCTGTTCCTGCGAACACTACAGCGGTCGGCCCTGTTATTTCTGTTGCCCAGCCATCTATCATTCTATAAGCATAAGTTTTTACCCATCCTCTATCATAAATATACGCTTGTGTATCTAATGAATTTATCTCGGCTTCAACTTGTATAGGTGTGTCTAATTCATCAATGCTTTTTTCACGGCCCATAGCATCATAAATAAACTCGAAAGCTTTATCTTGATATCTAGTAGAAATATTAGCTACTTCTTTTTCTATAATTTCTTGTAACTCCTCGTCTTCTACAACCTCCTCGAACAAAGCTTCTTGTAACTCTTCTTCTACAGAAATCCGACCATCTTCCATTAGATCTTTAAAAATGTCTAAAATATCGACTTCGATAAAGATGTCTTCTTCTTCTAGCGGAATTATATCTAATTCTATATTCAGTTCTTTGGTTAAAGGCTCCTTCCCATTGACCAATTTAATATCTCTCGTATAAATAGCTAATTTAACATAAAAATCTTCCGTTTTATTAGAATTTATATCTACTTTAATATCTCGAATATCGGACAAATAAGGGGAAATAGTATCCGGCCTGATGCTAACAGTAAACTCACCGATTTTTCCACGTAACATAGCGAGGTGACCATCTTCAAAAGCGTTACCCGGGAAATAATATTCGGCAGAGGTAAAGTCTGGCTTAGTTGTTAATTCGAACACATCGTTTGACAATCTCTCTTTTAAGTAAGTTTCTTTAAATTTATATACACCCGTGTCGTCTGTTTCTAAAAGTATCCAATAAGGTTGACCACGCAGTTCAAGTAATAGCCGATCAAATTTGGCTAGATACTCTTCTAGGCGAGATTTATCTTCTTCGTCCTCGTCATCAACAGCCGTTTGATAAACTATTTTATTAGAATAAAGAGATCTTGGTGCTTCTTCATCGGGCGGAACTTCCGTTTTGTAGTCAACTATTCTAACCTTTATGTCGTACCGAGTACTACTATCAAATCCGGAAATTTTGTATACATAATATTGGTAGCCTTCCGGCGGAATTGGAGCATCGTCATTGGCCGTTAATCTTTCGGCTACATAAGGGCCGTAGTTAGCAAAAGAGAAGTCATGATCTCTTTCGCCTTTAATGGCTATTTCGAAGTCATATTGATCGGGCACCACCGAATCGGCTGGAATAGGTGCCATAAAGCTAATCACGACCTCGTCGCTTGGTAGATAATCGTAATTTTTAGTTCTTTCCACCTTTAAAGTGGTCGGTGGTTCTACTGGACTGGTGGTTACTGGCTGACTTATCCATTCCGAAGCCACTAAAGTTCCTTCTATATTAACGACAGTTCTAACATAGTAATAATAAATATTGTTTGGTGTTAAAGTTCGGTCATCCAACTTCAATAGCTCTGAAAAAATTTTTGGTTCTAGCAAAGTTGTGATAAAGCTTACACCATTAAACTTAACTGAGTATACTAAGTCTTCATTGTTGGTTAAGTGTCCGCCTGTTGCGAAACCGAGTAAGGATGGATCTTTTCTTAAAACATTTTCTAGAGATAAAGTTGGGTCCAAAATATCGCCTTCTAACCTAGCGTCTTCAGCCCTTAACAATTCATAATACATCACTTGCCCTTCATTCGGCTGATAGTTCGGCTCATCCCAACGTAAAACAACCGAAGTATTGCTAGTTTGTTCTTCTATCCAAAAATCGGCCGGAGTTGGAGGCTTCTGCTCTTCTGGTCCAGGAGGTTTTGGATTTACATGTGTTGTAAATGTATGAATCTTAGAAAATGTAGAATACTTCGACTTAACATCCGGTGATTTGTTGTCTACTCTGGTTCGAATTTGAACATAGTAAGTTTGGTTCTGATCTAATCCTTGAAATTCTACTGTTGGCCATAGATAACTTGGTAGAACGTTATCCGAACTTCTAAAATCTAATCTAACCACGTCACCTCGGCGTAAATTCAGAATGTAATCATTCATATTTACATCTACGCTCACTCCCGGGACAACGGTTGTAATATCGCTACCCCAAATTTCTTTTGCATTTTCAAAGTCATCTAAGATTGGGTCATCTTTTTGATACAAAAATACTTCGTATGTTCTATCGTACTTATCCGGGTTACCGTATTCATCTTCGTACTTATATTCCCAATCTACTGGGTCTAGCATAAAGTCAATGAAATTTTCTAAATTTACTATGTTAAAGTTAATTTTTTGATTTGCTTTATTTATATCATCTGGATTCGTAGGGTCTTCTACAATTACTGATTCATCGGTAATTATTGTAACAATAGGCAACACTTCATTTTTATTAGTAAAAGTAATAGCTACAGGATTAGATTCATTACTATATGTTAACGTACTAACTTCTTCTTCTTGACCCGGCTGTGGAGGATTCAAATTTGGATCACGATCATAAACAGCTCTTACAGTAAAGTAGTAAGTTTTACCAACATCCCACTGAGGATGACTTAAATCGTCTAACTCTTCGGGAGCCGGTGGATAATTTTCCGCAGTTAAATATTCATCTAGAAGAAAATCAGAATTGTCTAGATGATTCCAATTAAACATCCCATTATTTCGTTTGATCAAAACATCTTCTACCGTGAAAGTCTCGGATGATTGATTATAATATGCTTCTCCCATTTGTCCAGCATAAGAAGTTACCTCGATAGGCTCTAAGGCATTATCACTTTCACGATCCACCTTAAATATTTTACTATAAATTCTTCCATTAATCGGCGTCTCTTTACTTTCGTACATAAAAAATTCATAGTATAAAACACCATCCGTAACAAATTGGTCCAGTTGCTGATTATCTTCTGTATTTTTTGGAGCAGTAAATGTTAGATCAAATCCGATAGCTTGAGTCGGATCTAACGCAACCTCTGGGGGCACAACATAAATATTTTTTATTTCATCTATGATTGGCGTTGGAGGTTTTATATTTTTATCTATGGCAGCGTTATAATTTAAATATTGAGAACTCAAAGTAGTTTTGTCAGAGATAACTACTTCCATTAAATATCCTTGAGCACCTTCTGATAATATTGGCACGGGTATGCTATCACTAATGTAGCCATATCCTACACCGACCAGCATGCTAGGGTCTATTGTTTTTCCATTATAAACTCGATATTTTGTTGTATCGGATAAGCCTTTATAAGGAATATATGTTAAAATAGCATCCTGAAGAGAAACCCTCTCAACTCGATATTCCATGTAGGTATATACATCACCTGTTTTATCATATTTTCTATACAAAAATCTTTTCTCGCTTGGATTTTCAGGATTTTCATAGGTATCATCCGTAATCTCTATTTCTACAATATTCATTAATTCACTATTACTTAAAGATGACCACTCAATAAATTCTTCACTTTTAGTATCTTTTAGGTCGGCACCGTTTTCATCTTCGCCTCCTAGGTAAATCGGATTTTCATTATTATGAATAGGCATTTTAAAAATATCGTCTTGAACTATTTGAATTAAGTGATGACCTGCTACTATTCCGTTTAAAGCTTCTTCTTTAGACGGAGGTATATATTTTTTTAAACCTGATTCCAAAAGATTATTATGAACACTAATCGGTGATGGATTAAATTCATCTGTTGCAAAGTCAAAATAAAATTGAATATTATCTCCATCATAAGACATTAAATTAAATTTACCTTTTAGATCATCGCCCTCCACCATAAGAATTTCCTGATACTTATTATAACCACCGCTATCTTCTTCGTCTACGTCTGGTGTGGCCGGATTATCATCTATTTCCTTTTTTGAAACTAAAGAAAGAGGATGATCAAACATGATATCGAAACCAGCTCTTTCACCTGCTGTTTGTGGACTTTCTATTTCAAAGTCATCTATTAACTCTGTCAGATTCTCTGGATCTATCATATAGTGAGTAGGCTTACCTGTAAAATTTGCAAGCTGTTTTAAAATTTGCAAATTTTCTTTTCTAACCACCTTCGTCTCGTCTAAAGCATTGAGTTCTTTTATAGTGTAGTTTACGATAGTCCCGGATTCAATACCGCTATTAGATAAGTGAAATTTAAATTTACCTGTAGCAGTTTTTTCAAATATATATTTAAAGTTAAAATCGTTTCCTGAGCCAATTAATTTAACTGTATTACCGAAGTCTGCAAGAAATTTACTGTTAGTATCAACAGTTTGGACAATCTTACCTATTATAGATTTTCCTCCAATTTTTATACCTTCGGCCGGATCTAGTTCAAATTCATCATCTTGAATCGTCTCGTCCGGTGCAGTGCCTGGGTCGTCCTCCTCGTCCTGTTCACCTTTATTTACAGTCGGGTGACCATCGTTCATTTCATCATCTAAGTAACCATCCGGCAACGTGAACTCTTCATATCTATTTAAATTCGAATTATATACCGAGTACTTTGGCATAGCTTTCGTCACTTCGTCATATGGCGTTAATTCATCCCATGGAGGCTCAATAGTTGGCATTCCATGGTTTAGAAGAAGATCTCCTGAGTTATGAACGGTTGTTATAACTGTATGGTTACCGGTCGCATCGGTTCTTAGTTGATGAGTAACTTGCACTATATTTACAGTGTTTCGTACCAAATAAGAAATTTCGTAAATCCCACCGTCGCTTCCGTCAAAGCTTATACTAGCCCAATTATTAAGTAGCGGTACGGTCTGCATAGCCTCAAAATATTCCGGATCTTCTGGTAAATCATAGGCTCGTTGCTCTATATTAAATAAAGCCGTTCCTCTAGATGTAGAAGAGTTTACCGAATCCCGATAAAATTGATTTGAAAAAATTGGTAGCATAGAATTGGTAGTTTTTATAGTAGTGTCGTAAGTAGTATAGGCATATACCTCAACTTTTCGCAGAGGTGGACTACAAACCATTGCAGCTGCAAGAAAACCAGCCAATCGTTTTTTTAATTTCATATTTCTCCCCTTTCTTGCTTTCATATTCTATGATTTATATATCGTCATCAATCATCCGCCTCACTATGTATCATAATGTCAACTGACTTACAAATTTATTTCTTGCACATTACAAATTTTAAAATATCAGCGTAAGTGATTGAAAAAATTTTTTTCTTGCGGTGACAGAAATTTTTACACAGCAATTGTTCATTCTTATGTATTACCTGAAGATGTCAACGTAAGTGATTGAAAAATTTTTTTCTTGCGGTGACAGAAATTTTTACACAGCAATTGTTCATTCTTATGTATTACCTGAAGATGTCAGCGTAAGTGATTGAAAAATTTTTTTCTTGCGGTGACAGAAATTTTTACACAGCAATTGTTCATTCTTATGTATTACCTGAAGATGTCAGCATAAATGATTGAAAAATTTTTTTAAACCTCTCAGTCAGCTTCGCTGACAGCTCCCCTGGAAGGGGCGCAGGGGGGCGTTCCTACTTCCCTGGAGTCTATGGACAACCCTTTTTGCTTGAAACAAAATTTGTCGCTTTAATGCGACGGCCCCCTTTTGCTAATCTAAAAAACAGTTGTTACCTCTTGTTTATATTGTCGACCTCTAAAATCACAAAAATAATCTTGTCGAATTATTAATTCCGAAACTGGAATTAATTCATATTCTAAATTTTTTAAACCCTTTATAGTTTCATCTAAAATATCTTTTGTATATTTAGTTCCGGTATGAAACAAAATTATTGAACCTGGTTGCAGACTAGAATGTTCTAGGACGTTAGCCACCAATTCTTCTTTCGTATAATCTTTCCAATCCAACGAGTCTACGTCCCACTGAATTGTATGATAGCCTAACTCGTTTGCTGCTGTAATCACATCGTTGTTGTATTCACCATAAGGTGCTCGATACAAATCCATTTCTATACCAAGCAAATCCCTTACTTTTTTGTGAGCAGCTTGTATATCCTCCTTTATTTCATCAACACTCAGTTTCGTAACATGCGGATGAGAATTTGAATGATTGGCTATATCATGCCCTTTATCTTTCAGTAGTTTAACTTTATCTGGATATTTATCAATCCAATCTCCAACTATAAAAAACGTTGCTTTAACTTGGTTATCATCCAAAATAGCTAAGATCTGCTCAAAATCATCTCCTCCCCACGCTACATCAAAAGTTAAGGCTACTTTGGCCTGGTCAGTGTTAACAGAATATATTGGAATTAGTCTACTCGAGGCCGTTATTGCTATCGTCATAAACATGGATAAAAAAAAGACAGTGGATATTTTCATAACTTTTTTCAAGACTTTATCTCCTATCATTATTATAGTATGTTTAAAATATTTTTAGCACTTTATTGATTTTTATACTATATATTTATGACAGGTTAGCAAAATTTAAAACGATGCTAAACATTTTATAACTTGAATTTATCTATAATAGAATAGCAAAATTTAAAACGATACTAAACATTGTACAGCTTGAATTTATTTTATAAACGATTATAATAATAGTTATAACAAACAATAGTACTTGCATAAACATAAAAAGTCACAAGTTTATAGAAAAAAACATACGTCAATATGCAAAAATTTTAATTAGGAGAGATCAATATGAAACCAATTTTAGGTTGTATCGCCGATGATTTTACCGGAGCTAGCGACGCAGCATCGTTTTTAACGGCCGGCGGAATGAAAACAATATTATATAGTGGAACCCCATCCGAAGATAGTAAAATAGAAGAGTGCGATGCGATAGTTATCGCATTGAAAACTAGAAATGCTACCAAAAAAGTAGCGGTTCAAAAAAGTCTAAAAGCCGCTAAATGGCTAAAAAAGCATGGCGCTAAACAATTATATTTTAAATACTGTTCCACCTTTAATTCTACTTCCGAAGGAAATATTGGACCAGTTTTAGACGCACTTCTAGATGAATTTCATTGTCATTATAGCATATTATGTCCGGCCCTACCTATAAATGGTAGAACAGTGCAAAACGGAAAACTTTATGTAGATGGCATCCCTTTGGATAAAACTCATATGAAAAATCATCCATTAACTCCAATGTGGTCATCAAACATATCCGAATTAATGGAACCACAAAGTAAATATCATTGTATAAAGTTTAGTTCGAAAGATTTAGATCATTTTTCTAATAAATGGTTGCCTAAAACACATTCAAAATTCTATATAATTCCAGATTGTGTAACAAATAAAGATACGAGTAAAATAGTAAAGGTATTCGGTAAGTTGCCTATATTATCTGGTGGATCAGCAATACTGCAAGAAATTGCTAAAAAGTATACAGGGCCTCATATACACCATGAAAAGCACAACAGCATGAGTTCGGGTAAGTCGCTAATTTTGGCCGGTAGCTGCTCGGTTATAACTCAAAAGCAAATAGAGGTATACAAAAGTCATGGAGGAAAAAGCATTTTTGTAGATCCTCAAAAATTATTAGAGGGACAGCAAACTTTTGATGATATATGGGATGAAATAGAAGACGGTACTTTAGTTTACAGCTCTCAGGATCCTTTTGAGGTACAGCAGATTCAAAAGTTAGGAGCAGAAAATATTTCGGACCTCCTAGAATCTACAATGGCCACCTTGGCCAAAAGAGCTGTCGTAAGTGGATTCACCCGCATAATCGTTGCTGGTGGCGAAACTTCCGGCGCTGTGACGCAAGCATTAAAATGTAAATCGTATATTATATCTGACAATGTAGATCCGGGTGTGCCGATTATGATTCCGTTAGCAAATAAGGATATAAGATTAGTGTTGAAATCCGGAAACTTTGGTAGCGAAGACTTTTTTAATAAGGCTATTTCTATGACTGATGGGACCAAGACCATGGCGGCAGCTAACGAAAAATTCTTGAAATATATAGAAGAGTTTAAAAAAGAAACAGTCTTACAATCTCAAATACAAACCATGCTAAACGAAGCTATTTGGATCGGTAAAAACTTATTTGATAGAAATAAAGTTTCCGGTTGTTCCGCTAACATAAGCTTTAGAATAGAAGATAAGATCTATATAAGCAAGAGTAACGCATGCTTTGGCAATCTAACACAAGAAAGTTTTGCATGTCTATCTCTAGAAAGTGATTTGTTAAACGAAGTTTTCCCTAGCAAAGAATGGCCACTACACCAAATATTGTATAAATATAAAGATGCTTCGGCCGTTATCCATACTCACAGCTGTTATTCAACCTTATGGTCATGTTTAGAACATGAAGACAAAATAAACTGTATCCCAAAATATACTCCTTATCTAGAAATGAAACTTGGTGCAGTAGCCATAGTTCCGTATGGAGAACCGGGTAGCGACGAGCTTTTTAGATTGATGCACGAACACGTTAACACGGCGGATGGTTTCCTCTTAGCCAATCATGGCCCGATTGTTTCTGGTAGCAGTCTTATGGATGCCTTTTATAAATTAGAAGAATTAGAAGATAGTTGCAAAATCGCTTGGAACTTGCAAGGTAGGAATGCTAATAGAATTTAACAACCTCTCAGTCAGCTTGGCTAACTGAGCTGTCGCACTAATAACCTAAAGTAAAGGTCAAGTGCATCGCTTCGCTCTTTTACAATATTTCGAAAACAAACTAAGAGGTGCACCGTAGAGAAACAGACTAAGGGAAAATTGCCGGTGCTCCCCTGGAAGGCATACATGGGAACTTAAGAAAATTAATTTTTAGTGAAGCTAATTAAGAGATGGGCAACCTGCTCCCCTTATAGTTTCTAAAAGGTGAATGGGGTGACAACTCCATGAAAATCTCTCTACTGTGTCCTTATAATAGAAGCTAAGCATTCTTTTTCGGACCTGACCTTTGCTTCTATAGAAATATTTCAGGCTACTTTCTTTATTCTTACAATTTAGTATTTTGAAACATTTTTGATTTCGATATGCTATAATCTAAGAATCATATTAATACATTATGAAGTTTAATAATAAGAACTTGAAGCATCATAATTTAGAATAATAACAACTCCTTAGTTAGTGCCTAAAAGGTGAACAGGATAACAACTTCCTGAGAACCTTTCTACGGTGTCCTTATATATAGAAGCTAAACATTCTTTTTTGGCTACTAATTTGTCAATCTACGGATCTGTATATCTTGTTACATCCGCATTACTACTATCCTAAATTTTGTTTACACTTAACCTATTGAAAAACTTTTTCTAGAAACAAAATAAAAATTTGGAATTTGTATTTTTAGAATAATAAGAATCCCTTATAGTCATACATGGGAACTTAAGAAAATTAACTATTATTAAACTCAAATACCACTATCGAAAAATGAATCCATAAAGACTTTTTAATATAGTTATAAGGGCTATTTTCATAAATATTACACTTTTCTATATGTTGTTCTAAACAAAACCATAAAATAAGATTCTTAAGTTCCCGCCTATGCCCCTGGAAAGGGAACCTAAAAAAATAGACATAAGAACTGTCCTCAGCTCTTATGTCTACTCATTTCTTACTTATTTTTTTACTCTGCACAATCCGTACAAATAATATCATACCCATTAAAATATTGTTCAAATTCTACATTATTTAGAAAAGACTCCATCTGATCTATTTCTTCACTTTCGTTTGTCGATATTGTGTCAGATCTTTCGTTATAAAAATCCTTGAGGTGCACTGTTAATCCGTTGTCATCTTTGTCCGTGTAAATACAGCGATAACCTTCTTCATACATCTGCTTTAGCTCATCTAATTTTTCCATAGAAACCCTCCTAAATATTAGTATTTACAATAGTTTATGCAATTGTCGAGTTTTTAATACATAGTCTAAATATTAAAAGCTCTACTCCCTTTTCAGCTTCCACTAGTCCTGTTTTTATATTTTTATCAGTATCCAAGCAAAGTTTTAAAGCATCCTTTATCTCTTGATATTTATACCGTTTTGAGACATTGATGTAGTCTTTAACAACGAAATCTCTTAATCCCAATTTATTCGCAATATCTCTACTAGGATGATTTAATCTAGCTAAATCCTTAATTTGGAATATATTTCTATAGTTACTAGCTATCAATCCGAGCATAGCTATAGGAGATTCTTTTTTATAAATTAATTCATGATAAAAATTTATGGCGGTTGTAGTATCCTGATTAAAGATATATTTAATCAGGCCAAATATTTGCTGCTCTAAAGCAACAACGCAGATTTCATCTATTGCGGATATACTGATAGGTTCGGCCCCACAGTAAGAAAGTAGCTTAGAAAATTCCAGTAGGATATAAGTTATGTCGTTGGGCATTTTGGATATAAAATACTGCAATACTCTATGGTCGACATTTGGATTATTAAACTCTGCCTTAATAATAGAAGCTATCTGAACATCGGAGGCCATGTTAAACTCTTCTACCTGGCCGAAAGAACGCAGGGTTTTGAACAACCGATTACCTTTGTCAATTTTGGATTCGTCAAAAATTAAGTAGACATATTCCGGTGCGGATTCCAGCCATTTGGCCAACTTATTGGAGTCATCTTTCCTACCGGCGACAAATAATTCACTATCTTTAACTATAATAATTTTTTTATCGCTAAGAAATGGATGTGTTTCACCTTCTTCTATGATAGTCTCTACTCGGCCGGTTTTACCTTTTATTACAACTTCGTTCATCAGCGAATTACTTATAGAATTTTGGGATTTAATCTCTGCAATTCGTCTATTTTTTAAATATATTTCTGTTCCATATACTAAATAAATCATTTTTCCTCCTAAATAACAATTGACTCAATTATTTTTGCACTTTATTGATCACTAATCCTTTATTATATATGACGTAACATTTAGATGCTCATCAATTATTACACCTTGTTGATCCGTCCTAAATGTTGTTACATGATTGTCTTCTAATATTTCGAACACATTAGCTAAATAATTAATTTGTTTTATAATTTTGTTCTTGGATGTTAGTAATCCGCCGTCTATCAAGCTAATTCGATATCGTTATCAATTATTATTGCTCCTTATTGATCTCTAGTCCGTTATATACGACGTAATGTTTAGATGCTCATCAATTATTATCGCACCTTGTTGATCCGTCCTAAATACTGTTACACGATTATCTTTTAATGTTTCGAGAACGTTAGCATGCGGATGGCCGTATACGTTATTTTTACCACTACTTATAAGGGCGTATTCTGGTTTACACTTTTCTATAAATTCTGGCATTGTGGAGTTTTTTGAACCATGGTGACCAACCTTCAATATATCCACATCTATTAAGTTTTGCATTATTTTTTGTTCGGTTTCAAATCCGATATCTCCGGTAAAGAGCATTTCGAGGTCGTTGTATTTTAAATTAAATACTATTGATGCCTCATTTATATTGCTATACTCTTCTCCTTCTATTGGCCATAAAACATCGAATAGAATGCCGTCCATTTCAAAGTATGATTTAGAATGTAGATAGACTATGTTAGTTTTGCTTTCGTGGGCCAAAGTTAGCAGTTCATCACTTAATTCGTTCTCATTCTTTATGGCTGGCATGGCCAGGTTCTTCACTTTTACATCGGACTTAAATAATTCTATAATGCCACCGATATGGTCACTGTCTGGGTGAGTTACAATTGCTAATTCGATATCGTTATTGCCTAAATAATTAATTTGTTTTATAATTTTGTTCTTGGATGTTGGTAATCCGCCGTCTATCAATATAATGTTATCCTCGGCTGTTTGGATTATGGTAGAATCGCCCTGACCTACGTATAACTGAATGATTTGAAATTTGGCCGGCATTATAAATCCCGCTGTAATCAGTAGTATGGCCAAATAAGTTGTTATTTTCATACAAGTTTTTTTCTCGTATAGATAGAATAGAATTATAGCAAATAAAATTATATAGCATAAAATTACTAAATATATTGGTACATCTCCTAGGGTTAGCGTAGCAAACTGAAAATGTTTTGATATCCAATCCAATACATAGGAAATCGCTTTTAATATGTGCACTATATATTCGGCCAAAAAATAACTGCTAGAAATAGATATTAGACCAATAACTAAAACAAAGATTATAGCGTAAATTATAAATCCAAACAAAGGTACTAAGAATATATTTAGAAGAATGCCTAACAAGGATACTTTATAGAAGAAGTAAATTACAGTCGGTGCTATTCCTATTGATATGGCCAAACTAAAAAATAGTGCATTGTATTTCAAATTATGCTTACCTAATTCATGTTTATCCAAGTAATATTCTATTACCAGATTATAAATACCTATGATTGCTACTGTACCAAAAGATAAAATAAAGCTGACGGAAGTTAAAGTAAACGGATTATTGATTAAAATTAATATAGCAGCAAAGGCTAGGCTAGTGAAGAAATCATTTTCTTCGTATATGAGAAGTGCAATCCCCGTTATAGTTAACAACATTGCGGCCCGGACTATAGAAACGCTGAAGTCGGCTATCATGCAATAGGACCATACGCATATTAATGGTATTATTATTTTGATATGAAAGTTAGTAAAAATGAGAGAAACAATTATTTTGGATAGTAAAAATATAACGCCAAGATGAAAGCCAGAAACGACTAAAATATGAGAAATGCCTAAATTTTGAAAATCTTCGTAGATGTTATCGTCTAGTTGAGTTTTGTCACCTAAAATCACGGCGGGAATTATGCCTGTTTCATCCGATTTAAAAATTGTCGCTACATAATTATTACAAGCTTTTCTAGCAATTTCTAGGAAAGTTGTTTGTTCTTTATATTCTATAATGGACACAGCTTTAGCCGTAGCGACAATCCCCTCTGTTTTCAAATAATTGGCGTAATCAAAATCAGCAGGATTGAACACTACGGCCGGCAAATTTACATTTATCTCACAATAAATAAGATCATTTGAGGAAAACTTATAATCTTTGGAGTCAGAATATTTATCCAAATTTAATTTTATTTTCTCATATAGGTAATACGGCTCGCCTTCATCCGGTATAAAAATGATAGATTTTAATATCAGTTCTTTTGAATAAGGGCCATGAATGACTTGTTCGATTTTACCTTGAATGGTTACCGTAGATTCAGCATGAGAATGCCAAAAGTTCTGCTCAATATTTACCGGATGATTTATGGTAAAAAATAAGGTTATTACGAATATTATGCTGTAAACTAGCAGGCTGATAGTTCTGGCTAAAAAGCAATATAATAGGATAGCAAATATGATACTAGCGATAAAAAAATACAAAAAAATAATGGGGAAAACATATAATTGTTCGTATGTTATCCCGCATATTATGGCCAATACTATAAAAAATAAACTTCTTAATAATACTCTTTGGTTCCTTAACAAATAACTCAATCCTTTTCTAAAAGTGCTTCATTTCTTTCAAACAATAAATTTAAATCTATATCACCTAATGCGGATGGTTCTCTCTTTCCATCAACTAATAGGCCTACTTTTTGAATGTAGTAGACTTCAGTAAGAGAATTTACTATAGAATTTAGCATAATAGATTCGTAGTCGTTAGCCGATATATCTTTGAACTGACTACTAGAAAGGTCTATTTGGCATACGCCGTCTTTAGTAATAATATAATTGATAACAGTGTTGCTAGGCAAAGTAGCCAATAAGTTGTTAGACATAGGTCCTTTAATTAATTCTTCAATAATATAATTTTCTATAGGAATATCCTTGTTAACTTCTACACCTCTTTTTTCCAAGACTAGTTTATTAGATTCAGGATCAAAGAAATAAAGTTTTAGGGTTTGATAATTGGTGGAAGGGTTAGGATTCATAGCATTTAAAATTATGTTAGATCTATCCATGATACCAACATCTATCGAGTGAGCAGTGGATAGAGGATTTTGGTTAACGGTCATACTGACACCAGAAATAAAATTTAAATCTGTTAAAGTGTAAACCAAGGCTACACGGACTAACATTTGTTCTTGTATAGACAAACTTTCAAAAAGTTCTGTAAAATCTATTTGGGCTATACCGTTATTAATAATTAAAGTTGTAGGTATAGTAGAGAGTTTAGTCATAAAGTTCGCATCCAATTTTTGATAGAGAGCTTCGATTAAAGAAAAAACTGTTTTTTCTCTACTTAACATCGGATCTATCTCGACCGGATTGGATGATAGAGTATTTTTTGCAGTATCAAAATAATATATATAATACTCGTTGGAAGTAAAAGCATTTTTATTATTGTTATATAAATATAAACAGCCGACACAAATTAATGCGACCGAAATAAACACAAAGTATTTTTTCATTATTTTTACCTTTTTTATTCAACTAAACCCCGATCAAGGACCGGGGATAATAGTTAGTTAGTTAGTTTGATTGTTTCAATGGGAGTTTCAGTGTAAAAGTGGAACCTTGGCCTTCTGTACTTTCCACGCTTATAGTACCATGATGCATTATTACAGTTCTATAAGTAATTGATAGGCCTAAGCCAGTGCCACCCGTTTCACGATTTCTTGTTTTATCCGTTCTATAAAATCTTTCGAATATTTTTGGTAATTCATCCTTTGCTATACCAATACCAGTATCCTGTATGATGATAAAAGCATTGTTTGAGTCATCTCGTAAAATAATATCTACTTCGCCATGGGGCGGAGTATATTTTATACCGTTTTCTATTAAATTAGAAATAGCCAAAGTTAACTTTAGTGAATCGACTTCTATTTTTATATCTTTTTCGCTTTCGTATACCAATAATATCTTTTTTTGAGAAGCTAAAGGCATCAATCTTTTTAAAATCGAATCGACTAATTGATTTAGGGATATTTCTTCTAAATTTAAATGTAGCTTATTAGAGTCTAACCTCACTAAAGACAACAAATCGTTTATTATAGTATTTAGTCTATCCACTTCATGGTTTATATCACAAAAGAATTCCTTATACATTTCTAAAGAAGCAGATTGTTCATTTATCAACGAATCACTTAAGACTTTAATGGATGCTAAAGGAGTTTTCAGTTCATGAGATACGTTCGAAACGAATTCCTGGCGAGTTTCATCCGTACGTTGAAGTTTAGCGGTCATGGAATTGAAGGCCTGCGCCAAAGCAGCCATTTCCGATCTACCTTTGATAACAATTTTTTCGTCCATTTGGCCATTCGTAACTTTTTCTACAGAAGACATTAATTCTTTGATTGGCTTAGTAAAGAGTGCTGATACAAAAAAGCTAAGTAAGCCAGTTAAGATGCTCGTTATAATGGATAATAAATAAATTTGAGTGGACACTTCTTCTAATAAAATATAGACATCGTCTATGTTAGCAGAAAGTAAGACTACACCTAGTATGTTATTTGTGTTATTTAAATCTCTAATGGCTACTGCAGTACTCATTATATATTTTCCATCTTTTATAACTCGTTGTGCACTATCTTTTTTATAAAGAGCATTCAAAACTTGGTTGGATATAAGAGTAGAATTTATATCTATTCTACTTGAATCAGCTACAATGTATCCGTATTTATCAATAACAGCTACTCTAGATGAAACGGTAAGATCTCCGGCTATTTTTGATACACCGGACATAAAGCTTGAATAATCAGCTCCATTTTGTAAATATTGACTATTCTCCACTATTTGACTTGCTACTAAATTAGCTTGTCGTATCCATTCTTTTTGACTATTACTTAAGAAATAAGATTCTATTGTATTATGAGCAAGTAAAGAAAACAACATAAGAGGAACTCCACTTACGGCTACAAACAAGAAAAGTAATTGCCAACGTAGACTATAAAGCCATGGATAATTAGTCTTTAAAGTAATATCCTACACCCCACTTTGTATAAATATATTCTGGCTGACCCGGATTGGATTCTACTTTTTCCCTTAAGCGTCTTACATGAACATCTACGGTTCTCACGTCACCCGGATAACCTTTGCCCCAAATAGAGTCTAAAAGCTGTTCTCGATTGTACACTTTTCCTCTATGAGTAGCAAATAGTTCTAACATGTCAAATTCTTTAGAGGTTAAATTAATCTCATTATTATTTAAAAAGACTCTTTTACTATTGCATTCAAGTCTTAATTCACCAATTTCTAAAGTCTTTTTCTCGGTTTCTTTTTCTTGAATAGATCTTCTTAATACGGCCTTAATTCTGGCTTTTAGCTCTAAAACATTAAATGGCTTAGTAATATAATCGTCTGCACCATACTCAAGCCCCATTATTTTATCCATGTCGTCGCCTTTTGCAGTTAGCATAATTATCGGCACATTAGAAAATTCTCGTACCATTTGACACACTTCTAGCCCTGTATATTCTGGTAGCATCACGTCCAAAATGATTACATCATAATTTTCGTTTCTTATTGCTGTCATGGCCTCTGCTCCGTCAAACGCACTGTCTACGTCCCATCCTTCTTGTGATAAGCTAAATATTATTCCTTTCACAATAAGTTTCTCATCATCTACTACTAAAGCTTTAATCTTCATAACTTCCTCCTAATTAATTATTATAAAATCTTTGATACCGTCAAGCGTCGCATCCCCTATCCCTGATACGTTTTTAATCTCGTCAATATCTGAAAAACCTCCGTTTTGTTCTATATAACTTAAAATTGCATTTGCACGTGATGGTCCAATATTAGGTAGGGAATCCAACTCGGCAAATGTAGCATTGTTTATTTGTATTAATCCGTCATCCGAATCGGAAACATTAGAAGGGGCTAAGTCCAAAGTTGTATCAACTCCTCCTTGGAAAACGATAGGTGCTTCTTCATCAAATTTCGGAATATATACCTTAGAGTTCGCACTGACTGTTGCCGCAAGATTTATAAAAGTTAAACTCGCTTCTTCTGTCAGTCCACCGGCCATTAAAACCAAATCATTAATTAATTGGTCTTCGTCAATCATGTAAACGCCAGGATTAACAACTTGACCATCAATATGAATGGGTATTTTTTTAGGGACGGAATTTTTTGTTGTTGAAATATTTTCAATATTTGAACTATCTGGATTGTCATTTGAGACCATATCAATGTCGTTAGGTTTTAAATGTTCGATTTCTTCTATCAAGGCGTTAAAATCATCCTTATCTGTCTGATCATGTATCATAAGGCCGTCCTTATAACGAGTGCATCCTATCAAAAATCCGGATATGCAATTTATAATACAAATCATCAATATTGTCTTTTTATATTTTTCAAGCATAAATCACCTCGACTAAAGTTTTAACAATTTTTCCATAAAATAGTCAGGAGAATATAAAATATTTCAAATTATTTTTTAATTATATAAGGATAGTACAAAAAGGTACATTTTGTAAAGTATTTTTTCACGTTTTTTTAAAAATGTTTAAATAAATTGCGGTTTGTATCTATTGCAAACAGACATTTTATGCTATAATAAATAGTATTTTAATATAAAATCATAGTAAGGAGAATAAAATAATGAACCGATTTATAAAAATTATACTGAGTATACTATTACTTTTATATCCTTTCAAAATATTTGCTTCACAAGCAACGTTAAAGATCAATGCTGAAGCAGCAATTTTAATGGATGCAAAAACAGGTACTATCTTATATGAAAAGAATGCTTACAAGCGCTATTATCCGGCTAGTATCACTAAACTTATGACAGCATACTTAGCAATAAAAAATTTGAATCCAAACGATTATATAACTTTTTCTAATCATGCTGTTACTAGCATAGATTCACAAAGTAGCCGAATTGGAATGAGAGTAGGCGAGCAACTTTTGGTGGACCAAGCCCTGCATGCACTACTTTTGGATTCGGCCAACGACGTTGCGAACGCACTTGGTGAAGCGGTTTCTGGAACCACGGAAAATTTTGCTCAGCTTATGACCAAAACGGCCCATGATTTTGGGGCTACATCTACCAATTTTGCTAATCCACATGGTCTTCATAACAGCCACCACTATACTACGCCGTATGATATGGCTCTTATTACTAAAGCTATTTACAATAATGAGTACTTACGAGAAATTATGGAAACTCCAACATACCAAATACCCTCCACAAACTTGTCCAATAAAACAATTTATTTATCTCAAAGCCATGCATTAATGAACCCTATCCGAGATAGCCAAAGATATCGTTCCGATGTTATTCTCGGTAAAACCGGATACACAACCCCAGCCGGAAATACTTTAGTAACCGTAGGTAAGCGTGATGAAGTAGAATTGATCGTAGTTATTATGAAAGGTCAGCTACAAAATTATTATAACGACACAAATGCTCTTTTAGATTATGGCTTTAAATCTTATACTGCATTAAATCTAAATTCACCCAATGAAGTTATAACAGTAGCACCTTTGTATTCTATCCAAAGTGGTAAATTATTTGAAGTAGCTAATTGCGAAATTTCCACTCGTGATAAAATTACTGTTGTAGTTCGATCCAATATTTATAAGAAAGATCTTGAAGTTTTAATGGATCTAGAAGAAAATTTACGCTTAGGTGCCAAAGAAGGCGAAGTAGTAGGCACAATCACTTATATGCATAATGGTAAAAATTTGGCCTCAAGTGATTTAATTATATCTAAGATAAATTTTAAGCCAGCCACGAGCCTTTACAATGAACCTAGCGTTGTAAAACAGTCTTCTATTTTCAACTCGGATTTCTTTGTTGTAGCCATTGCGGGCATTACCCTGCTATTCATTCTAACTAGGCAAAAAAAACGCAATAAATCTAGATTTTAAAACATTTTAGATCCTAGCGTTGTAAAACAGTCTTCTATTTTCAACTCGGATTTCTTTGTTGTAGCTATTGCGGGCATTACCTTGCTATTCATTCTAACTAGGCAAAAAAAACGCAATAAATCTAGATTTTAAAACATTTTAGATCCTAGCGTTGTAAAACAGTCTTCTATTTTCAACTCGGATTTCTTTGTTGTAGCTATTGCGGGTATTACCTTGCTATTCATTTTAACTAGGCAAAGAAAACGCAATAAATCTAGGTTTTAAAATATTTTTAGTTATTCATCAAAATTATTACAGTTATGATAGACATTCTGAACATCGTCATCATTTTCTAGTAGATCCAACATTTTAGTAAAACCTTTAATATTTTCCGGACTTATTTGAGCATAAGTAGTCGGAATCATGGCAACTTGGCCGTTAGCGATTTTTATATTATTATCTTCTAGAGATTTATAAACATCGGAAAACGCCTCTTTGGATGTGGTAATAACATAGCCTTCGAATTCTGAGGAGAAGTCATCGGCTCCGGCCTCTAAGGCTAACATCATAAGGTCGTCTTCATCGAGATCGTTGTCTTCTTTATCGATAAAGATTTCGCCTTTTTCTTCGAACATAAAAGATACGCATCCTAGGGTGCCCATATTACCGCCGCCTTTAGAAAACGCTGCTCTTACGTTTGCGGCGGTACGATTTTTATTATCCGTTAAAGTTTCGACTACAACAGCGATGCCGTTCGGCCCATAGCCTTCGTAGTTTATATATTCGTAATTTAATCCTTCGGCATCACCTTCAGCCTTTTTTATGCTCCTAGAAATGGTGTCGTTTGGCATATTATTTGATTTAGCTTTGGCTATTATATCTTTTAGTCTGTTATTTAAATTTGGATCTGATCCTCCGCTCTTTACAGCTACAGCAATTTCTCTACCTAATTTAGTAAAAATTTTACCCTTTTGAGCATCATTTTTTGCTTTACGATGTTTTATATTAGCAAATTTTGAATGTCCCGACATAATTTCCTCCTAAAATTTTTTTAATAAGTTTATCACTTTATTGGATTTTAATCAACGCTCTCTTATAAAAATTTTATTTTCAACAAAGTTGATCAATAGATTGAATTGTTGGTGATTTTGGATTTATTGTTTGCATACCTTATTTTATTTTCAGCAAAGTTGATCGATGGCTTGAATTGTTGGAAACAGAAGTGAAGGAAAAAACTTCCGCTGTCAATCAAAATTGTCAGAAATACTCTAAAAGATGAGACCAAGTGAAAAATAAAGTTGACCAAATGTAAAACAAATGCCTGGTTGTGGTCCATTTAATGAAATATCTGTTTGTAGTATTTATCTGAGTCCGTTACATGTTTTCTGTAAAGTTGGGTTTCAGAGGCTTGAAGTTAAAATCCTGATTTCAAATTGAGAACGAAGTTTGGCAACAAAACAAAAGTACATTCAAGTTTGAATAAATCTTTCCAGAATTCATCCATATATTCACAGTGCCAAAATTAATGGTTATTGTTATTAAATTTAAAAAAAAATCAGTAGTTAGTCGGTAGATTTACCTTCGTTGCTTCATTGTCGCGCATGAATGACGTAAGCGAGACGTTTTGCCATCATGGCGGCGGAAGGCTGCGAGGAGATGAGCGGCAACGGGGAGCTCGAAGAGTCTGCAGGTAGTTTAATGATCCGCAATGAGTTTTCTATAAAAAGCTTT
>LNZM01000153.1 GCA_002007295.1 Candidatus Epulonipiscioides saccharophilum
GAAGTCGGTGTCGTAGAACCTGGTATCTATAAAGAAATCTTTAATAGTGATAAAAAAGAATATTGCGGCAGTGGCGTTGTAAACAGAGACTTAATTAAATCCGAACCAATCGAATGTCAATATAAAGAAAATAGAGTAATTTTAAATGTTCCTCCAATTGGTGCATCAATCTTAAAAAAAGTAAAGTAACAATATAAAAAGCTCCGTATTTTGCATTCTAAGATTAATAACAAAAACTTTTATGCTCGCTTTCTCCCCCAACTCCCTCCGTCACTTCGTGACAACTCCAGGATAACCCTTCAGTTAGTATAAAATCGGATAACAATATAAAAGGCCACAGATTTTTATCTCTGTGGCCTCAAAAAAACAATATAGAAATTACATATCCGCTGCTATGCTAGAAATTTGAGAATCCTTGCTAGCTAAAACAGCATTTTTTGAATAAATTTTTGGATCTGCTTTTGTTTGTTTGGCTAAAAGTTGTTGTTTTTTCATAGCTTCTTCATTCAATTTATCTTCCAAATTATGAAGTTGCTCTTCATAAGCTGCTAATTCAGCTTCGATATCTGTAAGACTACCGCCATTTGCAAGAGTTTCAGAAATCAATTTGTTTTTATTAGATACAAGCTTTTCCTTTTGAGTAGACATAGAAGTAATCATAGATAAAGATTTACCATGTTTAGAAGGAACAAACGCTTGTTCTTGCACCTCGGCTACTTTTACCGCTTCATCTTGAGTATTTTTAGAGTTTTGCATTTGTTGTGTATAGCTATATGTATAATTATTAATTAAACTATTATTAATGTGCATTTTTGTCACCTCTGTATTTTAACTTTCTTTATAAAATGTAGTATAATATATAAAATTTAATTTATCATTTGATTATTAAGAGTAATTTTCATTTGTCAATTTGTAGTTTATTAATGATGCTGATCATTTTCATTTATCAATAAGTAATTTATTAACGATGCTGCTCATTTATCATTGGGTTTTAAAAATAATTTTCTACATAATTTATCGATTTTTAGTTTATTAATGATTCTGGTACTTTATCATTTGGATTTCAGAATAATTTTCTATTGATTTATCGATTTTTAGTTTATTAATAATGCTATTAATTTATCATTTGGTTTTAAAAATAATTTTCTATATGATTTATCAATTTTTAGTTTATTAATGGTGCTATTAATTTATCATTTGGTTTTAAGAATAAATTTCTGTTTATCAATAAGTATATTATATTGAAATAATTTATCGCAGAATGTTTCTTAGTTTCTTTAATAATTATCTGAAGTATAATCCGACTTTTCTACATTATAATCCGACTTTGTTAACTCCAACTTTGTTAATGCTTAAGAAAAAGTTCTGGAATATTTTGTTGCAATAATTATATCGGCAAACTTTTTAATTTATTTAGATGTTATTTATATGTTTAATACTTCCTTATTTTGGTTATAATCTAAAACAAGAAAAAATAAAGAAAGGTAATCAAATGGAAAATAATTTTGTACATTTGCATGTCCACAGCGAATATAGCTTACTAGATGGACTAGCAAGAATAGGACCACTGTTAGACAGGGCCAAAGAATTGAATATGAACCACTTAGCAATAACGGATCATGGCGCAATGTTTGGGATAATCGATTTTTACAAAAAAGCGCTAGAAAAAGGAATACATCCAATCATAGGATGCGAAGTCTACGTATCTCGGCGCACAAGACTAGACAAAGAATCACAAGATCGACGTAACTACCACTTAGTACTACTAGCCGAAAATAATCAAGGTTACCAAAACCTAATAAAATTAGTTAGCTTAGCATATACAGAAGGTTTATTCTACGGTCGTCCTCGTGTAGATCTCGAATTACTAGAACAATATCATGAAGGAATCATAGCTCTCGGTGCCTGCTTGTCCGGCCCAGTAACAAGAACATTGTTAGAAGGAAATTATGAGCAGGCCAAAGAAACGGCGTTAGAATATCGAAGGATATTTGGACCAAATAATTTTTATCTAGAAATTCAGGATCATGGCCTAGATGATCAAATACGAGTAAACCCCGATATAATACGACTATCCAAGGAAACAGATATACCCTTAGTAGCTACAAACGATGTTCATTATATTCTAGAAGAAGATAAAGAAGTCCAAGATATTTTGCTATGCATTCAAACCGGTCGGACTATGAGTGATCCAAATAGAATGATAAACGAAACTACTCAGCTTTATCTCAAAAGTCCTCAAGAAATGATAGACTTATTTCCCTACGCTCAAGATGCTATCGAAAATACTCTAAAAATTGCAGAGCGATGTAATGTCTCATTCACTTTCAACGAATCCAAATTGCCCGAATTTGATTTGCCCGAAGGAGAAAGTGATGCTTTCGAATATCTGGTTAAGCTATGCTACAACGGCCTAATAAAACGGTATAGAACTGTTGATCAGTCTCTTAAAGATAGGCTAGATTATGAATTAAAAATTATTCAGCAAATGGGCTTTGTAGATTATTTTCTTATCACCAGCGACTTCATTAAATATGCTAAAAATAAAAATATTGCTGTCGGCCCAGGTCGTGGATCCGCAGCTGGAAGTATTGTAGCATATAGTTTGGAAATCACTGATATTGATCCGTTAAAATATAATTTGCTGTTTGAAAGATTCTTAAATCCAGAAAGAATAACGCTACCAGATGTCGACGTGGATTTTTGTTATGAACGCAGACAAGAAGTTATAGACTATGTCATCCAAAAATACGGCAAAGAAAAAGTTGCTCAAATCATCACCTTCGGAACTCTAATGGCTAGATCTGTAATCCGAAATGTCGGCCGAGCCTTAGATATGCCGTATGCACAAGTCGACGGCATAGCCAAAATGATACCTAATGAATTAAAAATTACTATTGAAAAAGCCTTACAACTAAATTTAGACCTAAAAAAACTTTACGACACAGATCCGCAAATTAAAAATTTAATAGATCTAGCAAGTAAATTAGAGGGTATTCCCAAAAACTGTTCTACTCACGCCGCTGGGGTTATAATATCCAAAGAAAATATTACAAACTACGTACCATTAAACGTAAACGATGGCGTAGTAACCACTCAATTTCCAATGGCCACTATAGAAGAACTCGGATTACTCAAAGTCGACTTTTTAGGATTAAGAACTTTAACTATAATAGAAAAAACAAAAGAATTAGTTAAGCAACATAAAAATATTGACATAGATTTTAAAGATTATGATGATCCAAGTGTCTATGAACTGATTTCCAGTGGTGATACGGATGGAATTTTTCAACTAGAAAGTAACGGCATGAAACAATTTATGCAAGATTTAGAACCTTCAAGCATGGAAGATATAATAGCTGGTGTTTCATTATATAGGCCCGGGCCAATGGATTTTATTCCTAAATATATAGAAGGCAAAAAAAATCCCAATAGTATCACTTATAAACATCCTTCATTGGAAAAAGTTTTAGAAAATACTTACGGCTGCATCGTCTATCAAGAGCAAGTTATGCAAATAGTACGAGACTTAGGTGGCTATAGCCTAGGCCGGAGCGATTTATTAAGAAGAGCTATGGGCAAAAAAAAGGCCGACATAATGCTAAAAGAACGTGAAATTTTTATTCACGGCAACGGTCTAGATGTTCCCGGCGCTGTCAAAAACGGTATACCAGAAAATACCGCTAATGAAATTTTTGACGAAATGATTGACTTTGCTAAGTACGCCTTCAATAAATCTCATGCAGCCGCCTATTCTGTAATCTCATATCAAACAGCTTACCTAAAAAAACATCATAAATTAGAATTTATGGCTGCCCTAATGACTGCTTCAAAAGACTCTACGGAAAAAGTAGCAAACTATATATTGACATTAAAGAGAAAAAATGTTAAACTTTATCCACCAGATATCAACATATCTATGGCCGAATTTTCCACCACATCGGACGGCATAATTTACGGATTATCCGCCATTAAGAGCGTAGGTAGTACAGCAATCCAAGAGATAGTAAAAGAGCGTACGAGAAATGGAAAATTTTTAAGCCTTATCGATTTTTGTTCTCGCCTTAACCCAAAGGATCTGCGTAAATCTATGGTCGAATCCCTTATTTACGCTGGTGTATTCGATTCATTGGGCGGATATCGTAGCCAATATTTAGCTGTGTACCAACATATTATTGCTGAAATCTCTAATAAGAAAAAGCAGCAAATAGATGGCCAAATAGATTTATTCGCTGTTATAGGTTTAGACCAAAAATTAAAGGATGAATTGCCAAACATAAAAGAACTCCCTAAAAAAGAGTTGTTAGATCATGAAAAAAGAGTTGCAGGCTTATATTTAACCGGCCACCCATTAGATGAATATTTAGACAAAATGGAAATGTACACCACTCATTCTTGTTTAGAAATCTCTAATTTAAACACCCACGACAATACCGAAACCAATTCGGAAGAAATATTTATGGATAATGAAAAACAACAACTACTCCATGGTCATGAGGTTGTTATCGGCGGTATGGTTACTCATACTAAAGAATTTCGGACAAAAAAAGGTACCATGATGGCCTTTATCGAACTCGAAGATCTGTCCGGTGTATGCGAATGTATAGTCTTTCCTTCGGCCTACATGGCTTTTCATGAACTCGATTTGAACATTCCCATTTTAATAAAAGGTACAATTTCTCTCGCTAAAGAAGATAAATGTAAAGTCTTAGTCAACGTAATAGATAACATAAACGCAAAACCTTTGATTCTTAATCTAGATGAAAATATGCGGACACAACAAATTAGTCAAAGACTCTTAAATATTTTTCGGATCCATCCGGGTACTACTACTATAGCTGTGCGAAGTATAGAGGATAATCAATTAAAGGAATTTCCAGCAAAATATAATATAAAAATCACAGATGAATTTCTGCAAAAACTTGACTTAGTTATCGGTAACTCATCCTATGAACTGCCTTGAGCCGAAAATATACCTTATTAAAACAAACGAACCACTCATGTTGATAATGAGTGGTTCGTTGAGATAAAGACATTAATCTTTTCTTTTTCTTGTTATATCTTATCTATTTTGTCTTTTGAAAAACACCAAACAGGGCAATTATAATACCGATTATTCCTAATATCAAAAATCCATTGGAAATCGGTGTAATACCAAATCGTTGCCATATATCCATATAATTATGCGACCCATTAACAGTAAAAGTACTTGTTACCAGACAAGCCGTAAAGCCCCTAGCTTTAGCTATGGGGATATAAGGCTATTTTTAATACAACTGAATATAAACGGTTGCTAGAAGTAGTCATTTCTAGCGTAAAATATTCAATGCACCGAAAATGTTTCTAAAGTGAAACACGACAAGAAAAAGTCGTTAAAACTATTTATTAAGGA
>LNZM01000154.1 GCA_002007295.1 Candidatus Epulonipiscioides saccharophilum
TTCGGAGTATTATGGACAACCTTTCAAGGCGTTACCCTATCATTCGATTGTTCAGATTATTAGTTCTTTTAATCTTATATTTCAAGATTTAGACGATACTTTTCATATCGCAACGTGTCGCACTTTAATTTATATAATTATCAACAGTATATATTATACTTATAACTAATACAAGTCCTTATAAAAAATATCGCCTTATATCCCCATAGCTAAAGCTAGGGACTTTACGGCGTATTTGGGTAAATAAACATATCAAAATATTGTTAAAATATCCCAAATAGCGTCCGATATATATTATTGAATACTTATTGAGATGGTGATGATTACAGGAGGTGATTATTATGACATCTAACATTTTAGCTACACTTGCTAATAACCATATATATTTTAAGCATGATACAAAACCTCATACGGATTTGATTAAGCTTAAGAAACAAACAGAAGCAATGACTAAAAAAGTTAACGCTAAAGAAAATCCAACTCAACACAATCAAAAACATAATAAAAATAATGATGAAGAAGAAAATCAAAAGGATAATAATAGTTCAGTATTTGAAGACCATTCAAAAAATGATCTAAGTATTGATGCGCATGAGGCGTATAAAAAAATGATGGCATCTGTCAATTTATTTAAAAGCTATTAAGCGTTCAATAACATTCTTAAAATAACAAAAGTGGATGATACAAAACATCATCCACTACATTATTATGAAAAGTTTATTTAGATTAAATCCTTTGGGTCAAAAGCACCACAACGACACCATCGCACAAAATGTTCACAGTTATTAGAAAACAAATCATAATTATTTTCGCCTATCCGACTTCTTGCTCTACAGATTATTTCATGTTGACTATAATGTGCTGGACTATCCTCATATGGTCGAATCCTAATCTTCGATCCTCGAGCAAAGTTTTCTAAAGTGTCTTCCTTAACTCTTTCTTTTAAATAATGTATCACTTTTCCACTCCCAATATAAATACCATGATGTGTATATCCTAACCGCCAAACCCACAAATGATCACCTATTTCGGGAATTTGATCTTCCATTAACATTTCTTCCTTCAATGTTTGCATATGAATAGCCTCGAAAGAATTATTAATATTATCCACACCTTTTTTTACTATATCCAACCCACTATTTAGTGTATTATTAAATTTTTTAAGAGATTGTCCGAAAGCCGGATTAATTTCTTCAAAAGTATCTTCAAATTTTTTTTGAACTTCTCTACCTATCCTTCTTAGATCTTCTCTATTTTGTCTAGACATTTCTGGCATTTTATTGTTGGTATTATCTATTTTGCTCTTATCAATTTTAGCCTTATCCATTTTGACCTTATCCATTTTGACCTTATCCATTTTGGTCTTATCCATTTTAGCCTTATCTATTTCCTTAACTCTATCAATTTCTTTTTGGATTTCTTTAAAAAAATCTAACATAATAGATCACCTACTTTTAGTATTCAATTTTATATTAACATTATAGTCAACTATCCTATAATTTATAATTTAAAAGTAGTAGCATCTACCAATCAACTTTTTCGGCCCATTTTAAATCATAATTATTTTCTTCACAAAATTTGTACATAGCTACAAAATCATTAATATCTTGCTTAGTCATTGTTTCATGGATTTCTTTTAGCACAATAACGCCATTTTTTAGATCACCTGCTAAAAACGGTTTATAGGCTACAGCATCAATATGCGCAAATTCTACCTCTTTAAGACTTTTAAAAACTTTATTAGTAAACTGGCATTTTTCAATCTTATCCGCTTTAATTTTTTTCGCTTTCATCAGTGATCGTGAATACATAGTATGACTTAGAATTTTATCTTTTAAATTTTTTAAATATTCAAAACTTTTAAACATCTTTATTGAAGTGTTTACATAATTTATATATCTAATTTTAGTGCCTTTACTCAAATTAGTTGAGTAATCTATCATAGCCATTAAAGAGGGTTGCGAAACATAATCTTTATCATTATGACTTATTGTACTAGATGCAGCCAATTCTGGCGACGCTCCATGATACACCAAGTTTCTTGCTATTCCACGTGATGTCCTTAGAATGTTATGTATCCCTTCTACTCTAAAATACAACATTCCTGTCTTAGAATCAATTATTGTATGATTCATAATCTGGTTATTAATCGCTACTATCGTCCTACTATTAAATGGTTCATCTGTATCTTCTAGTTTAATCAATGTTAATTTTTTATGCAGTTCAAAAGATCGTTCAAAATTTGGAGTATCTTTTAAAGCTTCATATCTTACTATCTCATTTTTTCTATTTTCCATCTATGCATTCCTCACAATTTTGTTAATCAGTATACTACTACCAATCAATTTTTTCTGTCCAACTCAAATCATAATTATTTTTTTCACAAAATTTGTACATGGCCACAAAATCATTTATATTCTGTTTATTCATTTCTGCATGAATTTCTTTTAATATAATTACACCATTTTTTATATCACCAATTAAAGAAGATTGATCATATGAAGAATCAATATAGGCAAATTCCACTTCTCTAACACTCTTAAAAACTTTATTTGTAAATTGACACCTATCTATTTTATCTATTTTTATCTTTTTACTCTTCATTTTAGATTTTGAATATCTAGTATTTTTAGCAATTTTATTTCTTATATTTTTTAAATATTCAAATGTTTTAAATAAGCCTATAGAAGTAGTAACATAGTTCATATATCTGGTTTTCGATCCGGTACTAAAGCTTATTGAATAATCTAGGATAGCCATTAATGAAGATTGAGAAATATAATCTTTAGAATTATGGTTTATTATAGGTGAAGCATTTAATTCAGGGGGTACCCCCTGATAAACTAAATTTCTTGCTATCCCAGGAGATGTTCTAAGAATATTATGAATTCCTTCTACTCTAAAATATAAAATTCCTGTTTTTGGATCAATTATGCTATGATTTTTAATTTGGTTATTAATGGATGTAAGAGTAGACCTATGAAAATGTTCTTCTTTATCTCCTAGTTCAATTAATGTTAATTCCTTGTGTAAATCAAAAGATTGTTGAAAATTTGGACTATCTTTTAAATTTTCATACTTTATTATCTCATTCTTTTTGTTACCCATCTATACATCTCCTCACCAAGCTTAGGCAAAGAAACCCTCGCCTTTAGGCATAGGGAAAAATTGCTCAAACTCCTTATATTACTTTCTTTTTTATGATATAACTATCTGGACAAGAAAATAGTTTCGTTACAAATGTAAATCATAATGTAGCAACGGCACTTGTCAATTTTGCAAATAAAGAAATTTAGAACCAATGGGCAGACAGCTAAATTATTCGAAACAATTTAGTTAGTACCATATAAGGCAGTTTAACTATATGTTTTTCTGTAAGGCTTTCGTCAGTAAGCCTATGGTATCAATCGTTTGAGGTAGGAGGCTTTAATAAAAGCTGATTGTACTACGTGTAGATTAGATACAAGCCCCCGCATTTATGCGTGAGATAACTGACAATTGTTTTATTAAAATAACGCCATTTTGTATAGCAGGTTTATGATTTTCCAACCATTCTTCTATAAATTTTATTAATAGCACCTGCTATTTCTTCTAACATATCAATATTTTGTTTTTGATCTGGATGAAACATTTTTATATATTGATTTCTCCATTCTTTAGCTTTATCTGCACTTAAATAATGTAATCTAGTAATACCTAAATCGGTATCATAAATTGAATTGTAATTGATTAATTTATAAGCCTGTTCATGCAAATCTGAAATAAAAAATTTATTAGCCTCCTTTTCTTCGACCTTTTTTACTTCAGTCTTTTTTGCTTCGGTCTTTTTTGTTTCGGCCTCTTTTTCTATTGTTGTAGCTTTTTTTGCTGATAAAATAAACTCTTGTAATTTTGTTATAAATAATTTTATTTCTTTTTTGCTACTCAAACTTATTGCATCAGATAATTCTAAACTTTCTAATACATGATTTTTTAAATCATGAAATGTTTTACTATCATTATTTGCCGTCTCTAACAATTCTTGATCTAATTTTCCTTTTTCTAATATTTTTTGTATACTTAAAACAAAATTATACATATTATCAAAGCCTTTAAAAGTTATTATACCTTGTAAGTTTAAATCTCTTAATATTTGCTCTTTTGTTTGTTTAAATGACCCTAAGTCTTTAATTTCTTGCAAATTTTTAATATCTATCCATTTATTCATTTTCAATTCCTTTCTTTAAACTAAAATTTTTAATAATGATAATTTATTTTATGCTTTTTTTGTTTATTTATTACAAATACTATATTTTTTCGTTTTATTACGTAATGTTTAAAAATATATTTCTTCAATTAACTATTGCTTTTATGATTCATTTACTCTATAATATAAACGTTCTTACCAAATATTTATTATTTAGGAATTTATTAGGAGGTTGTTATGAACTTAAAGATTAGTATTAAACTACAAATAGTAATTGTTACGATCATTATCTTGTTAATTACTTCAATGAGATTTATGAGTAAAATAAACAATTTAAATGAGACTTTATCTCAAGAACAAATTGCTTTAGAAAAAATATCTTTGGATAATATCAATACAGATATTATTATTGAAATTCAAAATTTAGTTGATAATATCACAGATTCAATATATCAGTTAGAAACAGAAATCGACAAAAATATGTTAAATGCCGTATTATTACTGCGAGAAATAGATAACTTCAAGGGTGATTTAACTCAAGAAGATATTGAATATGTAAAAGAATTAACTAAAATGTCCGGTGTATATGTAACCGATGAAACAGGAATATTTACACTTGCTACTCCAAAACAAGATTCGGAGATTTTAGGTGTAGACAGTTATTCTATAGATCCAAATTATAGACAATTAATGAATAATTCAGATATAACCGCATACATACCGTCTGATTTAAGACTTAGTCTTGTTAGTACTGAAGTGTTTAAATTTACAACAATCCCTAGATTTGACGGAAAGGGATTACTTCAAACCGGTTATAATTCTAACTTTTTGGAAAATTCTATTAATAACTTTATCAATGAAGATAATGGTATAGAAGAATTATATTTAGTTGGAACAAATAATATTATTTTAACTCAAAATACTCTAACTGGTCTATCTCCATCTTTTTCAAAAGGTAGTTCAAGCTACAGTGGCAACTCAGTTTACCACAATCATATAGTTAAAACGTTTAACACCAAACTCTCCCAATTTGAACTTACCGATGATACATTGATTGCTACTAAACCTATCATGGATAATTTCGGACGAGTTAAATATGTTTTATTTGCGAAAGTTAACACAGCTCCATACTTACAAATCACAGAAGTTATAAATCAACCTATGAATACTATATTAAGCCTATTGGATGCATTTATTATCGAAGCTTATAAGGACATCGTTCTAATATGTATACTAGCTATAATAATAGTTCCAATCTTTATTGCTTTATGTTTTAGACCAATAAAACTTTTTGAAAAACAATTATATGCTATATCCGATAATCAGGTTATAGAATCTACTAAAAAGATTTTGACCTCTGAGTTAATTGGATTAAATACTGCTATCCAAAGGATTATTAATAAGAATAAACAATCTTTAACCGGATTAAATACTAATATAACGAAAATTAATAATTTACAAATCTCACATGAAAATGAAGTTACTAATTTAATTGAAACATTAATTCCATTGAGAGATAATCTAACTTTATCTCATGAAACTGCAGAAAAAGAACATTTATCTGTCAAAAAAATGTTCAGTATAGTGGACAAACTTATTGGTAACTTATCTCACGTATCTAATATTAATAAAAATCTTAAAAGTGAATCTTCTATATCTAACGATAATTCTATACAGGGTAAATCTCAATTAGAAACACTGCATGAAGTTATGATCATTCTAGAAGAGGACGTAACCAAAGGAATGGAATTAACAGAAAATTTAATGGAAAAATCACTTGAAATTAATAACATAACAACGTTGATAAATCAAATTTCTGATCAAACCAACTTGTTAGCCTTAAATGCCTCTATAGAAGCGGCTAGGGCCGGAGAATTTGGAAAAGGGTTTGCTGTAGTAGCTAATGAGATAAAAATATTAGCCGGTCAATCTCAAGAAGCTACCAATAACATTGCGGACATATTAACTCAATTCCAAGAACAAATTTTGCAAACCAAAGAAGCAAATATTGTACAAGGAGCCAATCTTGCAAAAAGCAAAGAAACCCTAGAAAGAGTAAATGTTTTACTTAACTCTATTATTGATAGTTCTCTAAAGTCTAATAACATGATAGAAAATTTAAATATCGAAGTCATAACCTTAGAACAAAATACTACAGCATTTAACGAAATAAGTTTCGTAATAAAAGATTCTAATCAAACTACTTATGATCAAATAGTAAGCTGTCTTCCTTTGATAAAACAAATGGATGGTTCTATAAATTCTATTCAAAAAACTTTACAAGATATTATTAATACAAGTAAGAATTTATCTAAATATTTTTAAGATATATTAGTTTTCTCTTTAACTAAAAAAGACCCGCATTCTTTTAATTTTTACAATTATAGATAGAATGAAGGCTTTTTTGGTTATTTATTTCAGCTTATCATAAAGTTTTTGCAAATCGTCATCTTGTGTATCAGTATCTCCGTACTTATCCTTTAAAGATATTAAAAATTCTTTGACCTCTTCTCTCATATCATGGTACTCGGGATCATCGTAAACATTTTGCAATTCTTGCGGATCCTTATTTAAATCATACAACTCAAATCCGGCCATTGTATCTTTATCTATAGCGTAAGTAGCATCAAGAGCCATGCCATAATAAAATATTAATTATTATTTATTTAAGTTCATTATAAAGTTTTTGCAAATCGCCATATTGTGTATCAGTATCCCCGTACTTATCTTTTAAAGATACTAAAAGTTCTTTGGCCTCTTCTCTCATATCATGGTACTCTGGATCATTGTAAACATTTTTCAATTCTTGCGGATCCTTATTTAAATCATACAACTCAAATCCGGCCGGTGTATCTTTATCTACAGCGTGGGTAGCATCAAGGGCCATGCCATAATAAAATATTAATTTATAATCTTTAGTTACTACACCATAGTGAGCCGGATTATCATGGTTATGTGCTAAGTGCATCCAATATCTAAAGTATACCCCATCATGGATTGGTTCTTTTTCACCCTTTAAAATATTTCTAGCACTTTTGCCTTGCATCTCTTCTGGTATCTCTATACCGGCGTAATCTAATAACGTCGGTGCAATATCTATGTTGGCCATCAATTCATTTGATACTGTATGTGATCCTATTTCATTTCTATATCTAATTAAAAATGGTGCGCCTAAACTTTCTTCATAGCTCCAACGTTTATCCTGATAATCATGTTCACCTAAAAACATTCCCTGATCCGAAGTGTAAATTATAATTGTATCATCTAATATTTTCTCATGATTTAACACTGTATATAAGTATCCTACGGATTCATCTATCGAAGCTACGGTTCTAAGATAATCTTTTAAATATTTTTGATATGCTGCAATCCCTTTTTCTTCCCAAGACATCTCCTCGGTTCCTAACAAAGGACCCGTAACATAATTATTTTTAGTAAACGTTTTATATAAACTTCTGCCAGAATGTCTTGGGGTAACACTTGATCCAAAATCTCTAGATGCTTCACTCCTATGAGATCTATCTTCGAATAAGCTGGCTGGTATAGGTATATCCACGTCGTCAAAAATATCCTTATATTTATCTATAAATTGCCAATAATCATGTGGTGCTTTATGATGACACATAATAAAAAATGGCTTATCTTTATCACGGTTTAAAATATAATCACGAGTCAAATCCGTAATAACATCCGTTACATATTGACCCTTAAATTCTAATTCTTCACCTTTTTCAGTTCTAAAAAATGGATCAAAGTATGTACCTTGCTGACCCGGATGTACATGGCCCGGAGTATCTAAATATTTATATTCTTCAAAACCTTCTGGCTCACAACTCAAATGCCATTTCCCAATCATTGCTGTCTGATATCCTGCCTGGGTCATCATCCGTGCTAAGTTCATTTCCTGTTCTGGATTCCACTTATCGGCTAAAGTTTTCACTCCATTTATATTTCCGTATTGACCCGTCATAATAGAAGCTCTGGCCGGTGTACATATTGCATTAGTAGAGTAATATTTGTTCATCCTACAACCTTCGTATCCTATTTTATCCAAATTTGGTGTCTTAAACACATATGATAAAATAGAATTATAAGAACTAATTGCGTTGTAAGAATGATCATCTGACATTATATATAAAATGTTCGGTCGTTTCAATACTAAATCCCCTTTTCTTATTTATATAGTTATATTGCAGCCAAATTTCTAAATATATTATCTCTTACTTAATTTCTCGAATACTTCATTGTAATATAATGCATTCTCAATCGGTGTATTAGACGGTATATGATTTCCTACGGCCATAAAAAATCCTGGACAATTTTTCCCGATATCCACACATCGCTTAACTTCATTATAAATCTCTTCTTTCGTTCCAGATAACAATATTCTCGTATCCGCATTTCCCACAAAAGAATGAGTTTTACCATATTTTTCAGCTATATACTTCATGTCGGTCATAGGCTCCATTACAAATCCATTAATTCCACAGTCTGCTACATCATCGATAAATTCTGTATAATCTCCATCACTTGTATAAATTATTTTTTTGCCTGCTTCATGTAAAGGTGCAAACATTTTTTTGTAATTAGGAAATACGAATTCTCTATACCAGGTTGGATTAACAAAGGCACCCGATGTCCAAACAATATCATCATGAATCGTTATTACTTCTGCATCGCAATCTGCTAAAGCTCGGAAAAACGGCATCATCCATTCTGCGTATCTATCCGTTACTTTCCCCATCTGCTTAGCGTCTATCGCTAGTCCCATTAACAACATTTCCCATCCAAAAATATCTATTAAACCCGATACTAAAGTAATATATGTTCCGGTTGTGTTTACTGCATCTGGATAGGCTTCACGCCGTTCATGATAATATTTATTCACTGTAGCTAACGCATCTCGTTCGTTCACTTCCCCGTAAACTTTTATAGCATCAAATTTTAAACACTCTTCTGGATCTTCAAATGGACAATAAACTTTGTTATTAAAATCTCCGCCTCCAGCTTCAAATGTTGCATGCCCCATTCTTGTTCGACACTTATTTAAATATTGTGAATGGATAACAACGCCCCATGCATAAGAATAATCCCATGCCTTAATAAAAGCCGCAGTAGCTTTAGCCTGCTCATCTTTAGAACTATTTTCATCAACCTTAATGCCAGTTACCGTATTAATTAGCTTCCAATATCTTTGAGCAGAATATTCAGTTCTTGGTATTTTATCTGTCATTTCTAAATTAAATGCTGCCATACCTCTTTCAAAAGACATCATGCACCTCTTTAATTATTAGATTTTTAGAATACAAAAAATTCAATATACCTACCAATTATTGCAGTAGATATATTCATTCTATTATACTTTCGGATTAATTACAAGAGCTTAGCGAATATTTTTTCACATGCTACATTAAAATATCAACTAATTCTAAGAACATGAATCAGGGCTTTTTTGTCATTTTTAATTTATCCTACAAGTAAATAATGGAAAATCAAAAATAATGACCAATGTTATAAAAAACCTAAAATACGGTATACTAATGTTAAAATAATTTTATTTTTGAGGAGAGAAAAAATGAAAAGGTCAATAAATTTATTTATTATGTTAGTGGTTTTTGCCTTATCCACAACGAGCGCACCAAAAGTTTATGCAGAGTCATCTATAGATAGTTCCACGGATAATCCTGATCCTGATCTTAATAAGGAAGATACTATTACGTCCAAGGATAATTCTGGCGAAGAAAATCCTATGCCGGACGAAAATAATTTTAGCGATGAAAATGCTGTGCCGGACGAAAATAATTCTGGCGATGAACATGCTATGCCGGCCGAGAATAATTCTGACGAAGAAAATCCTATATCGGCCAAAAATAATTCTAGTGAAGAAAATGCTATGCCGGTCGAGAATAATTCTAGCGATGAAAATGCTGTGCCGGTCGAGAATAATTCTAGTGAAGAAAATGCTATGCCGGTCGAGAATAATTCTAGCGATGAAAATGCTATGCCAACCGAGAATAATTCTAGCGAAGATATAAATAGTTTGGAAAATACCTCTGAAAAAGTTGCTTATTTTACGTTTGATGATGGACCAACAAGCGGAATAACTAGCCAACTATTAGATGAATTAAATAGACTAAATATCAAAGCTACATTTTTTGTTGTGGGCAAAGAAATAATCGATAAAGAATATATTTTAAAACGAATTTATTCGGAAGGTCACAGCATTGGATTGCACACATATAGCCATGACTACAAAAAGATATACAGCAGTCCGGAGACCTTTTTAACCGAAATGCAGAAGACATCTGATTATATAAACGAGATACTAGGCATAGATGCCAATATAAAATTTATCCGTTTTCCCGGAGGTAGCGCTGGAAAATTAAATCAGGCCTTTTACGATCAGATAAAAGCTTGCGGATACACTATTTTTGACTGGAATGTAAATTTAGAGGATGGAGTTAGGCCCGATGCTAGCGTAGAAGAATTAGTCAATAATGCAAAAAAAGTTAGTAATAAAATGACTGAAAGAATAATATTAGCACACTGCAATTTAACTAATGATAATACCATCAAAGCCATAGAGCCTATATACGAATATTATAAAAGTTTAGGCTATCGTTTTGATGTAATCAATAATGAAACGAAGGAATATTATTATAAATTTAATAAATAAATTAGTCCATATTTATAGTCAATATTTATAAAGGAAAAAATTATATTTTAAATTAAAGACTGAATGAAGAAATTTTAATACTTGCAAAAGTAAAATGAGTACTTTATAATATAGTTATAACATAATCTAAATTTCGCATTTCAATTTCAATATAAGCTCTATATTAGATTATTATTGGATTAAATTATTGAAGGGAGCTAGACAATGAACGGATTGTACAGCGAGCAGTTTGAGCATGACAATTGTGGAATAGGCGCAGTCGTGGACATATTAGGACACAAGAGCCACAAAACAGTAGAAGATGCATTAAGAATAGTTGAAAATTTAGAACATAGGGCAGGAAAAGATGCCACTGGACAAACAGGGGATGGCGTAGGGATCTTAGTACAAATCAGCCATAAATTTTTCAAGACCAACTGCCAAAATCTTGGGTTTGAAATTGGACTAGAGAGAGATTATGGCATAAGCATGATATTTTTCAGTCAGAGTAATTACAAACGGGCACAAGAGAAAAAATTATTTGAGATGATAGTTCAAAAAGAAGGATGTAAATTTCTTGGCTGGAGAGAAGTACCTATAAATGCTGATGTTTTAGGACAAAAAGCTAAAGAATGCATGCCGGCTATATGGCAAGGGTTTATAAATCGTCCAAAAAATATCGAACCTGGATTAGATTTTGATCGCAAGTTATATATAATAAGGCGTATATTCGAACAAGCTAAGACAGAAGAAACGTATGTATGTAGCATGTCCAGCCGAACGATAGTATACAAAGGAATGTTTTTAGTTAAACAGCTAGGGACTTTTTATTTAGATTTAATGGATAACAATTATGAATCTGCATTAGGTATGGTTCACAGCCGTTTTTCTACCAATACTATGCCAAGCTGGAAGAGGGCACATCCAAACCGATTGATATTGCATAATGGAGAAATAAACACGATCAACGGAAATGCAGATTTAATGATCGCCCGTGAAGAAACCGCTCGTAGCAAATATCCGGATACGGAAAAAGTTTACCCTATAGTTGACCTAACCGGTTCGGACAGTGCCATGTTGGACAATGCATTAGAATTTATGGTCATGAACGGTATAAGTTTACCCAAAGCTATTATGACTATGATTCCAGAACCATGGGCCAATACAGAGATGAGTCGTGCTAAAAAAGATTTTTACTCATACTACGCAACAATGATCGAACCATGGGACGGTCCTGCGGCTGTATTATTTTCGGATGGCGATATGATCGGCGCAATTTTGGATCGCAATGGTCTTCGACCGGCCAGATATTACGTCACCAAAGACAACCGATTAATCTTATCCAGCGAAGTTGGAGTATTACACATTCCGGAATCAGACATCAAAATCAAGGATAGGCTTCGACCTGGCAAGATGTTACTCGTCGATCTAACAAAAGGTAAATTAATAGCAGATGAAACGCTGAAAGAAGAGTTAGCGGCCGAGCATCCTTATGGAGAATGGTTGGACAAAAATTTAATTCCGCTAAGCTCTCTAGCTATTCCAGCTATAAAGCCCGAAGTTTATTCTAAAAAAACACTTACGGTCATACAAAAAGCTTTCGGCTATTACTACGAAGATGTTCGAGAAGTAATTCTACCTATGGCCAAAAACGCAATCGAATCAACAGGAGCTATGGGCGACGATACGGCTATAGCTCCCTTAAGTAAACATCACCCTAAACTTTCTAGTTATTTCAAACAAAGATTCGCACAAGTCACAAATCCACCAATCGATGCTATCCGAGAAAAAGTGGTTACCGACTCTAGTACTTATATCGGGGCGCGCGGAAACATTTTAATCGACACAGCACAAAACTGTAGAGTATTAAAAATCAACAATCCTATACTAACAGAGATAGATTTAATAAAGATTCAGCATATAAACCAACCAGGTTTTGTTGTAAAGACTATATCATTATTATATTATAAAAACCAACATCTGGATGAAGCCATTCAGCGCCTATGTATTTCAGTTGACCGAGCATACCGAAACAACGCAAACGTAATCATCTTATCTGATCGTGGTGTAGATGAATATAGGAAAGCTATTCCGTCCTTATTGGCCACTTCCGCCATCTCATCACATTTAATCATTACAAAGAAGCGCACCGGTATTTCTCTCATCATAGAATCGGCCGAACCACGAGACGTACATGATTTTGCTACATTACTCGGCTACGGCGCTTGTGCGATTAATCCTTATTTGGCCCATCAAACAATTAAAGATCTGATCGATCAGGGCAATTTAAACAAGGATTATTACGTTGCAGTCAACGATTACAATAAAGCGGCAATCGATGGCATAGTAAAAATTGCATCCAAAATGGGTATCTCTACAATACAAAGTTATCAAGGTAGCAAAATTTTCGAAGCGTTAGGTTTATCTAGCAACTTAGTAAATAAATACTTCATCGGGACCATATCCAGGATTGAAGGAATCGATATAAACGACATAGAGGCAGATGTAACCTTTCATCATGAAAAAGCATTCGATCCACTCGGTTTAGATACATTTGACGGTCTAGAAAGTAAAGGCATTCACAAAATGCGCGCAGGCAAAGAACATCATCTATATCGACCAGACACAATATTTATGCTCCAACGGGCTGTCCAAACAGGAGATTATAGCTTATTCAAAGAATACACACATTTAATTAACGACGGTTCAGAAACACATCTTAGGGATTTACTTGACTTCAATGGACATGCTAATCCTATAGATATAAATGAAGTTGAAGACGAGCTACAAATAGTTAAGCGATTTTCTACTGGACCCATGAGCTACGGTTCATTAAGTGCCGAAGCACATGAAACTTTAGCGATAGCTATGAACAATCTCGGAGCCAAAAGTAATACTGGTGAAGGTGGCGAATCAGAGAATAGATTCGGCACAAACAAAAACAGTAAAGTGAAGCAAGTGGCATCCGCTAGATTTGGAGTTACCAGTAAATATCTAGTCAGTGCTCAGGAAATTCAAATAAAGATCGCCCAAGGTGCTAAACCTGGAGAGGGTGGCCATTTACCTGGAGCAAAAGTTTATCCTTGGATAGCAAAAACTCGACATTCAATACCTGGGGTAGGATTAATCAGTCCTCCACCACATCATGACATATATTCTATAGAAGATTTAGCACAGCTAATCTACGATTTAAAGAATGCTAACACGCAAGCCAACATTTCTGTAAAACTTGTATCGGATGCCGGTGTCGGAACCGTGGCAGCTGGTGTTGCAAAAGCGGGCGCTGGACACATAACAATAAGCGGTTATGACGGAGGAACTGGTGCAGCGCCGAAAACTTCGATAATGAATGCAGGTATGCCATGGGAGCTTGGAATAGCAGAAACACATCAAGCATTAGTAAGTAACGATTTACGTGCTAGAGTTCAACTCGAGGCCGACAGCAAAATGATGAGCGGTCGTGACCTCGCTATCGCCGCTATATTAGGAGCCGAACAATTTTCCTTCGCTACCGGAGCACTGATCGCTTTAGGTTGCGTAATGATGAGAGTTTGTAATCTAGACACCTGTCCAATGGGCATAGCTACGCAAAATCCTGTATTAAGAGAAAGATTTAAAGGTAAACCAGAATATGTAGAGAACTTCATGATATTTATGGCTCGAAACTTAAGGGAATACATGGCCCAACTTGGCGTTCGTAGCATAAACGAATTAATCGGCCGAGTAGATCTATTAAAGCAAAAGACTGAAGGCATTTCAGATAGGGCTAAAAAAATAGATTTATCCAGATTGTTATATACGCATGAAAATAATAATTTCTCCTTTAACCCTTCGGAAAAGTTTGATTTTAAATTAGAAGACAGCCGAGATTTAAAAACTATAGTGCCTTATTTTGCAGACGCTCTAGAAATGGCCATCCCAAGTTCACTGAGTATCAATGTAAATAATCAGGATAGAACGCTAGGCACTATTTTTGGATCACACATTACAAGAAAATATGGAAACGAATTAAATCCTGACACATTTAAAATAACATGTTTCGGTAGTATTGGCCAAAGCGTTGGAGCCTTCATTCCCAAGGGACTTACCATAGAAATTATTGGCGATAGCAATGATTATCTCGGCAAAGGATTATCCGGTGGTAAAATAATAGTATATCCAAACCCAGACGCTACATTCGATAAATCTAGCAATATATCGATCGGAAACGTTGCTCTGTACGGTGCCACAGCCGGAGAAGCTTATATCGAAGGAACGGCCGGCGAAAGATTTGCCGTTAGAAATTCCGGAGCACAAGCTGTCGTTGAGGGAGTGGGCGATCATGGCTGTGAATACATGACCGGTGGAGTTGTGGTTGTACTTGGCAAAACAGGTAAAAACTTTGCGGCCGGAATGTCTGGTGGAATCGCTTATGTACTAGATGAACAAAATGATTTCTATTTAAGAGTTAATAAAACAATGGTTTCTATAGATCAATTAACGGATAAACATGACAAACAAACCTTAAAGAATCTTTTAGAAAACCATTATAATCAGACCAAAAGTAAAAAAGCCAAAGTCATTTTAGAAAATTTTGAAAAATACCTACCGAAATTCAAAAAGGTTCTACCTCACGACTATGATAAGATGATAAAGCAAATAGGTAAAATGATGGAAACTGGGCTAGACTTAGAACAAGCTGAAATCGAAGCATTTTATAATATCAAGAGAGGGTAGATTCGTATGGGTAAACTTACAGGATTTTTAGAATATAGTAGAAAAGAATCAGTAGAAATATCTCCGGAAGAAAGAGTAAATAATTATAACGAATTTCATATTCCATTAGAAGACATAGACGAAGAAGAGCGCCAAAATCAGGCTGGTCGATGCATGGATTGCGGAGTACCATACTGTAATTATGGTATGATTTTAAACAATGCTACAACTGGATGTCCTCTAAATAATTTAATTCCTGAATGGAACGAATTAATCTACACACAAAATATGAAAGAAGCTTGTCAGAGATTATTAGTAACAAACAGATTTCCAGAATTCACATCAAGAGTGTGTCCCGCACCATGTGAAGTAGCATGCATATGTGGCTATAGCTCAGGATCCGCCGTAACAATTCGAGAAAATGAATATGCTTTAATCGAAAATGCTTACAAAAAAGGATACGTAAAACCAGAGCCTATTTTAACCAGGACAGGGAAGAAAGTAGCTGTAATCGGTTCTGGACCATCCGGATTGGCAGCAGCAGATTGGTTGAACAAACGTGGTCATTCTGTTACTATATATGAAAAGTCGGATCGCATTGGCGGACTATTAATGTATGGTATTCCGAACATGAAAATCGAAAAGCATATAATCGATCGTAGAATCAATTTAATGAAAGCTGAAGGTGTTGAGTTTATCTTAAATGCAGATGTCGGATTAACTATAGACGTATCCAATATCCTAAATAATTATGACAGAATAATTTTGTGTACGGGAGCTGAAAATCCACGTCGAATAAATGTAGCGAATAACGATGCTCATGGTATATACAATGCTATCGAATATTTAACGACGGTCACCAAATCTTTATTGGAGCATATACCACCGCGAATCGATTTAATGAGTAAAAAAGTATTGATCATAGGCGGAGGCGATACGGGAAACGATTGTTTGGCTACAGCTATACGTCAAGGAGCTATCTCCGTCATTCAATTAGAGATGATGTCCAAACCACCTATCAGACGATTAGAAAGCAATCCTTGGCCAGAATATCCTCGTATATTAAAAACCGATTATGGTCAAGAAGAAGCTATAGAGGAGTTCGGAGATGATCCACGTATTTTTTCAGCCATGGTCAAAGAGTTTATAGTCAATGAAAATTATGATGTAATCGGAGCAATAATTTCCAACCTCAGAGAAGAAAGAGGAGATGATGGCCGAATAATTATGGTACCGAATGGAGAAGAATTTCTAATAGACACCGATGCGGTACTAATAGCTGCTGGATTTACCGGGACAAAAGAATATATTTTTGAAAAGTTCGGCCTAGAAGCAGATAACAGAGGAAATATAAAGACCGAAAATTTTCGAACAAATCATGAAAAAATTTATGCCGCTGGCGACGCAAGAAGGGGTCAAAGCCTCGTAGTTTGGGCCTTAAGAAAAGGTAAAGATGTAGCTAGAGAAGTTGACAAATCGTTGATGGGTTATAGCTTTATAAAGTTAATTTAATGGGCCAGAAATTTTGGCCCTTTTTTTATGTCAATTATAAAAACTTACCTTGGGTATTATAATTTTTTTTATATTCGGATGCCGTAATTCCATATCTGGTTTTAAAGGCCTTATTAAAACTTTTAGTATCTGAATATCCGGTTAAACTAGCTACATCACGGACAGATCTACCGCTATATAAAAATTCTCGGGCCTTTCCCATCTTTATATTCAGCAAATATTGATACGGCGTTGTTTTAATCTCTTTGGTAAATATCCTAATAAAATGCTCATTTGAATAACCAAACATCTTCGCAAACTCGCTAACCGATATATTTTTGCATGCATATTTTTGCATCGTGGCTAATATATTTTGAAAGGTTTCATGTACTTTTAGTATTAATCCATCTCCTACGCACTTTTCAATTATTATCCTTACGCCATGCATAACCCCTCTAAAATTTTCTTTCTCAAATAATTTCTCAATCAACGTTATTGTTAACATATATATTTCTTCATATCCTAAATCTATCAGTTTATCTAATAAATAATTCCTGGCCAAACGTTGTATCACTAAACATTTACATTTATTGCCTGAAATATTTTTTATACTATATGCTGTATGAGTTGGGCAAACATAAATCCGGCCTTCCTGTAGCAACACTTCTTCATCATCACTTTTATATAGGAAGTTCCCATTTTCTGCCTTAAAGATTCTTAAAAAACCAGGTGGATTTTCTTCTACAATGCAAAAATCTTCATCAAAAATTTCATGCCTACACCAAATCTCCAAATACCTTCCTCCTCGTCACATTTTTTTAAAGCATACCTTTATATTCTAGATTAGTCAATTTCCTTTTATTCAACTTTGCAAATTTTGAGTACAAAACGTCAGTTTTTATGTATAATAAGATAGTTATTAAAGTTGTGCTTTCTGCATCATGCTATATAATGTCACTTACATGAATTACCATTTTTATAATCATCTTAATTATATTGACAGGAGAAAATTTATTAAAGCTGATCCACAACCTTGAACATCGAATTAACTTATTTATTGATTTATTGCTTCGCATTGATCCACAACTTTGAATATCAAATTAACTTATTTATTGACTTGAAAGGAAGTTCTGTATGACAAAAAAACCGAATATAGTATATATATTAGCTGATGACATGGGTTACGGCGACGTTTTAAAATATAACGAAAATTGCAAAATCAATACTGTCAATCTTGACAAAATGTGCGACGCTGGCCTAAGATTTACGGATGCCCACACGACATCCGCCGTTTGTACACCATCTCGATACGGGATTTTAACCGGACGTTATAACTGGCGCTCTAAATTAAAGTCTGAGGTACTAGGCGGATATTCTGAACCTTTAATAGAAGAAGAAACTAAAACTATCGGCCAACTTTTACAAGATGAAGGCTATCAAACAGCCTGTATCGGCAAATGGCACTTAGGGATGAGCTTTGCAAAAACAGACGACTTCGTAGAAAAGCCTGGCTTTAAAACATGCAACGGTGTCGACTACTCTGCTATTATAGAAGGTGGGCCAAATACTAGAGGGTTCGATTATTTTTACGGTATTGCAGCCTCTTTAGATATGCCACCATATATTTATATAGAAGATAATCGATTCACAGATCAAGAGCCATTCGAAGTAACAGCAGGTATTCCCGGCCGAAAAGGTGCATGGTGGAGATCTGGTCCAACCGGCAAAAATTTTGTTCACGAAAATGTGTTAGACGATTTATGCGACAAGGTCTTAGAAAAAATTGAAGAATACAAAGAAAATCCGTTTTTTATATATTTTCCTTTAACAGCACCTCATGGCCCTATCTTACCTAGCCAAGAATTTATAGGTAAAAGCAATACAAACTTTTACGGCGATTTTGTTCTACACTGCGATGATGTGGTTGGCCGAGTTATGCAAAAGTTAACCGAACTAAATATTGCCGATGATACTATCTTAGTCTTTACCACTGACAACGGATGTTCCCCAATTGCTGACTTCGAAGAGTTGCATGCATTAGGTCACTATCCAAGTTATGTATTTCGAGGTCATAAAGCCGATGTATACGAAGGTGGCCATCGAGTTCCTTATATCATTAAATGGCCAAACGGAATCAAAGCTGGTAGCGTTACCGATAAAACAGTATGCCTATCCGACTTTTTTGCTACTGTAGCCGACTTATTGGATTACCAAATTACCCCGAGCATGTGCGTAGATAGTTTTTCCAACTTGCCATTATGGAATAATGAAGATGTTAACATTCGAGAAAGCGTCATCCATCAAAGCTGCGACGGATCATTAGCTCTGCGAAAAGGTGATTTCAAACTAATTATGTGTTCTACCGGCGGTGGTTGGGGCAAAGTCAAAGCTTTAGAAATGTACGAAGGCATGCCAGATTTTCAACTTTATAATTTAAAAGATGATATCAGCGAACGCAAAAATTTAGTTAATGAGCATCCGGAAATATTTGATGCGATGAAAAAAGAATTAATTAAATTGGTCTTAAATGGTCGAAGTACGCCGGGTGAGCCACAACATAATCATGGCGAACCTATTTGGGAAACCGCTAAATTCTTAGAAGAAGGCGTTTATTAATCGAAAAAAGCGTGTACTAACTATTTGAGAAACCGCTAAATTCTTAGAAGAAGGCGTTTATTAATCGAAAAAAGCGTGTACTAACTATTTGAGAAACCGCTAAATTCTTAGAAAAAGGCGCTTATTAATCGAAAAAAGCGTGTGCTAACTATAAAATCGCAGTTTATTTATTGATCCTTTCACTAATAAATAGCTGCGATAAATATTATATTAGGAGAATATTATTTATGAAATTAATTAAATCTTTATTAGCAATCGGTATTTTTTCTACTTTATCCATTTCTACTTTCGCAGTACCGGATTATTCGCTAGATACTCAGTATTTTAATACTTTAAACTCTACCAAAGTTATCTCTGAAGACTACATAAATTGGATACAATTTGCACCGGGTAATGCTGGCTACTCCGAAAAAATTCATATCCATCCAACTGATCCTAACACTTTTTTTAATTCACCTGACATGGGCAATCACTATGTTACTTACGACCAAGGAAATAGATTTATCACTATAAATGATTTCGATGAATCCAAACAACACAATGCTTCACCTCAAAGTATCGGGGATATGGATTTTTCTAGATCTAACGAAAACTTTGGACTATTAGTTTCTGGTGGTGTTTGGCAAACCGAAGATAAAGGACGATCTTGGACTCAATTACGATCTGGTGGTGCACCATCCGGTCGCTCCAGCGCTGTAGCTGTAGATCCAACGGACGAAAACATTTGGTATGTTGGCACTGGCCATTTTTGGAATAGTAAAGATAATTACATTTCTGCAGCCAAACCTCATGGCACAAAACCAATCAATCCAGTAGGCTTATATAAAACAACTGATCGTGCAAAAACTTGGAAAAAAATTATTACAACCGGTATCCCGGCCAAAGCTGAATTTTCTAGCATAATAATTAATCCTTACAACACTAGCGAAATTTATGCTGCCACATCCTACGGTTTATACAAAAGCATTGATTTTGGCAACACATTTAAAAAGTTAGATCTAGATTCAAATGGCCAAGTAGATATTAATGACTCCACAGATTTAGTACGTGATATTTTTATTTACAAAGACGATGCTAAAAAAGAAATAACAATTTTTGCAATAAATCAAGTAGCATATTTTTTCGATGATACTAATAAAACAATAGGTAGTGCGGGCGGAATAATAAAAAGCATCGACGGTGGCGAAAGTTGGATAAACATTTCAGGCGATTTAGGATATAACGTTAAAGAAATGTACGACGCAACACAATCCTATCATATTTTAAATGGTGCATATTGGAGCGGAAGATTTTTCGGAAAATATTTTAGTGGAAGCGAAAAATATCCATCCTTAGCTACCGGGACTGTTGTAAATCAAATAAGAGCCAATTATCCAAATTTACCAACAAATCTCATGGCAAATTTTAATAGAATTGTAGTAGACCCTAACGATCCAAATAAAATATATATAGCCCACAACGCAACGCATACTGCCTCCATGGCTGTCGGCGAAGTTTGGGGCACTTTGGACGGTGGTAAAACATGGGATATTTTGACTCGAACCGGTTATGGCTGGACAGAAGATGCTCCATATTGGTCAGCCTCCGGAAAAATTCCCGAAGGTTCAGATCTCTCCAAACCTAATGTAGAGTATCACCATGCTGGCGAGGCCTATTATTACGATTCTGAATATTCTACCCAAGGCGCGAGAGACTTAGATATTGGCCCAGACGGAACCGTCTATGTAATGTTTAGAAGTCTTGTTCACTCTAAAGATTATGGACAAAACTGGGATCAACTAGATGTAAAATATCGTGATGACGGTTCTATGAGCGGAACAGGTGGATCCAATCTTCCTGGATCAGTAATCGTAACGAGTCCTCAAGATCCAAATGTCATGTATCTAGGAACCGGCGAAAACGGTATATTTAGAATGGTAGACAAAGGTGAAAAAACCGATCCAGCATTTATCGAACATTCTAAAACAGCGCCCGAGTCACCAGCCGGAATAGCCATTTCACCAAATGACATCAATACTTTATATTGTAGTATTTTAAGGCAAAAAGGCAAAGGTGGAATTTTCAAATCAACCGATGCTGGCCAAAATTGGACCATGATCTCTGACGTTTTAGTTGGGGCTACAGCTAGCAGTGAATTACAATCACCCGGAACTTTTGTTATAGATCCTAATGATGGAGAGACCATGTATTTTTCGGTAGCCTCTGAATTGTCTTTACAAAGTTCAGGCCAAGTAAATCCCGAAAAAGGCCATTTAGGCGTTTGGAAATCTACCGATGGAGGATATAACTGGACTCAAAAGAATAACGGAATGCCTTCAGACTCTGCACCTTATAAATTATTAATAGACCCCTTTGACTCAAATACAATTTACGCATGCATGCCGATTAGCAAAACAGATCAGAGTAAACATAATATGGGCATAGGACTTTACGTATCCCATGATAAAGCAGAAAGTTGGAATTTAGTCGAAGGACTTCCGCCGGTTATTCAAGTTAACGATATAGCGATAGATCCGGATGGCAATAAGTATATAGCAACAGGACATAAAGGTGGAACCAAAACTGCTGGCGGAGTTTGGGTACTACCAAGCGATCAACAAGAGTGGATTAAAATTTTTGAAATGCCAAGAATTACAGTAGTAGATTTTGACAAAAATGATCCTTGCAGATTACTCGCAATTTCTAGATTAGGATACGCAAACGATGCCCACGAGATAAATAACGGCGTTTATATATCAGAAAATTATGGTAATAATTGGATGAAAGTTAACCAAAACATCGGTAATCCAACCAAAATTTACGACCTAGAATTCGATTCTCAAGATCCGCAAATAATTTGGGCCACTTCCCAATCTGGTGGCTTCTATAAAGGATACATCGCTAATCCGAAATAATCATTTGCGATCTAAAATTCGATTCAAAAGATCTAATCTCTCAATCAGCTTCGCTGACAGGGGGCTGTCGCATTAATAATTCCAAAAATAATTGAGGGCACGCTGTTTTCCCCATAATTTTGCAAAAATCGCCAAGGGGGCGTAACGTAGTGAAACAAACTATTGTATTAAATTCTGAATGATAGGAAAACGATTTGACACTCCCCACACCTAAAGGCGGGGGATTCTAAAGTGATTAAAGGACAAATTACAAATTCATTTCTGAGCGTTCAACCTTTAGTGAAGGGGATGTCATTACCCTTCATACAACAGGACATACAGTCTTGTATGCTGATACACTTTTACCATGTATCCGAGCCACTGAGTCTTTAATAAATCGTTTTAACGACTTTTTCTTGTCGTGTTTCACTTTAGAAACATTTTCAGTGCATTGAATATTTTACGCTAGAAATGACTACTTCTAGCAACCGTTTATATTCAGTTGTATTAAAATCCCCATAGCTAAAGCTAGGGGCTTTACGGCTTGTCTGGTAAAATTTATAATTTACTTAAAAGCAACAAAATCTTATATACACGCTTTCGCCCCTTCTACCCTCTATAGCCGGGAACTTAAGAAGTCACAAAATTGCAGGACAGCGGGCCTCCTGCCTCCCTCTCCGAGGGAGGTTCACAAAGTGACTGACAAGTTGAAGAATTATTCATTTTTTGCGTAATTTTTTGTATATACCCCGAAAATTTTGCTATTAACTCTGCATTTTATGCAATACATACATTTTTAACTTTCATTTTTCGAATGCTTAACGAAAATAATTTTCCAATTTTAGAACTTTTTCTTTTAGATATGTACTATTTCAAGCTGACTTACCTTATTTAGATAAATAATTTTCACTTCATTTCTTAATATTCAACTTTGATTTGCAAGTTTATCGTTCGGATATATTCATTTTTGGCATAATTTTTTGTATATACCCCGGGATTTTTGCTATAACACTCGCTAAAGTTGCATTATTTTATATTTTATCATTCATTTCAAATATTACATAACACGTTGAATGTTAATTGA
>LNZM01000155.1 GCA_002007295.1 Candidatus Epulonipiscioides saccharophilum
AGGCTACTTTGATTCAATAATCTCTGCTGTAAAAATAATGATAAGGTCTAAATCTAGGCTACTTTGATTCAATAATCTCTGCTGTAAAAATAATGCTAGAGTCTAAATCTAGGCCGTTTTGATTCAATAACATCTTTGGTAAAAATAATGCTAAGGTCTAAATCTAGGCCGTTTTGATTCAACAACCTATTCGATAAAAATAATGCTAGGGTTTAAATCTAGAACTTTTTGGTTCAACAAGCTTCTTGATAAAAATAACTATTGTTTAGACAGCTTTTGAGATAATAATTTGACAACTTCTTCGGTAGAAATAATACTAGGATCTAAATCTAGGCCTTTTTTGTTTAGCAAATAAATTAAATAAGTTGCATCGGGTACGTCTAAACCGATACTTTTTAGAAGTTCTACATTCTGAAAGACATTTTTGGGAGTACCTTGTAAAATTAATTTACCGTCCTCCATAACGATGATGCGATCGGCCAATATAGCTTCATTCATATAGTGAGTGATATGGATAATAGTGATCCCATATTTTTTGTTTAGCATCTGCATGGTTTCCATGACTTGTTTACGGCTAACCGGATCTAACATGGCAGTAGCCTCGTCGAAAACGATACATTTCGGTCTCATAGCTATAATGCCGGCTATGGATATTTTTTGTTTTTGACCGCCGGACAATTGATTAGGGGATTTAAATTTAAATTCGGTCATACCGACGGTGGCTAAAGCATCGTCGACACGTTGCCGTATCTCGCTTTGTTTCACGCCTAAATTTTCCACGCCGAAAGCGACTTCTTCTTCGACTATATTGGCTACCATTTGGTTATCAGGATTTTGAAAAACCATACCAACATTCTGTCTTACTAAAAAAATATTTTCTTCATTTTTCATGTCAAATCCATCTACTATAAGCATACCGGATTTAGCTTTGAGAATGCCGTTTAAATGTTTTGCAAAGGTCGATTTGCCGGATCCATTATGACCTAAAACAACAAGAAATTCGCCACTAAAAATTTCTAAAGAAAAGTCCTCCAAAGCTTTAATAGTTTCTATAATTTGGCCATTATCATCTTCTTGGTAGTATTCAAACAACAAATTTTTTGCATCTATAATTTTTTTATCCATAAAACATACCACCCTATTAATTTTATTTTATTTATTGCATGATAAGTCTAAAAATATTAGATCTAAGGAAGTCAAAAAAAATGTTAGAAAAAGAAATAAGAAGTTACATCGCAGAGCTTGGATTAGACACATTTGGGATTATCAAGAATCCGTTATCGGAGGACAGCAGAGAAAATATAATATCGATAGCATTTCCGTATAATTATTTAGATACGGATAGCAAAAATGGATTTTCGATTTATACAAAGCGACTAGATTATCATAAGGTAGTGAAGAAATATTTGGATCAAATTTGCGAATTTATTCATAAGCATAATTTTGAAGCAAAAGGATATGTGGATAATAACCGCTTACCAGAAAAGAGCATAGCACAGTTAGCCGGATTAGGATTTATTGGCCGAAATGGGTTAATAATCACGAAAAAGTATGGTTCATACGTATTTTTGGGTGAAATAATAACAGACTTTCAATTTCAGCAATTAGATACTCCGGTCGAAAGTCTATGCAAAGATTGTTACATTTGTGAAAAAGGATGCCCGACAAACGGGATAAAGAATAAAAGTAGATGCATCTCATATTTAACGCAGCAAAAGAAGTTAAATATAGAGGATATGAATCTATTGGGGCAACAAATATTTGGGTGTGATATATGTCAAGAAGTGTGTCCCCATAATCGAAATATAAGCAAGAGCAATATAGCAGAATTTGAGACGTTAAGCTACATGGAATACGATGCAGATTTTTACGCAAACATGGATAAGGAATTTTTTCAAAACCACATCAAGCAAACGTCTGCTGGATGGCGAGGTAAAAATGTAATTATCCGGAATGCTCAACTGAGAATAAATAAGAGAAGCTAGTTAATTATTGTCTAGACAATATAATATCCGAAATGTTCAACTTAGAATATTGGCTGGGCGAAATCCCATACATGGGAACTTAAGAAAATTAGCTACTTAGAAGTAACAAAAACTTGTATGCACGCTTTCTCCCCCCCTACCCCCCCTACCGGAGGGGGGGCCAGCTACCTTGCAATTTTGTGGAATTCTTTACACACTTTCAAGCTTAAGTTCCCGGCTATGCCTGGAAGGGGAGCTGTCAGCGAAGCTGACTGAGGGATTCTTATGGTGCTCTAGCCCCGTAATTTTCCTCTACACATTTTTAATCTCAAGTTCCCAACTATGGGGCGAAACTCGAAATGCACAACTTAGAATATTGGTTGGGCAGAATCCAGAATGTGTAATTGATAATATTGAATAGGCGGAATCCGCAATGCTCAACTGAGAATAAACAAGAGAATCTAATTAATTATTATTGGCTAGGCGGAGTTTCTTGTTTGATTTTTTTATCGATTACATGTCTGCTAGCGAGTTCATCTTTGATATCAGCAATAGAAATATTCATTTGTATCATTAAGACAATGAGGTGGTAAGCTAGGTCGGCTATTTCGTAAATGGTTTCTTTGTTATCATTTTTCATGGCTCCGATAATAACTTCTGTAGACTCTTCACCAATTTTTTTAAGGATTTTCTCTTTACCTTTTTCGAACAAATAAGTTGTATAGGAACCATCTTTCGGATTATTTTTTCTATCTGATAATAAATCATATAATTCATAAACGGAAAAGCCGGCTTTATGCTCTAATTCTAAATTGAAGAAACAGGATGGGCGACCCGTGTGGCAGGCCACACCAGTTTGGATAACCTCTATTAAAATAGTATCATTATCGCAGTCTAAGCTCATGCGGATAACTTGCTGCTTATGGCCACTTTCCTCACCTTTACGCCAGAGTTTATTACGGCTTCTGGAGTAAAAACATGTATAGCCTTCTGCTTTAGTGATATCTATGCTTTCCTGATTCATATATGCTAGCATAAGGACTTCACGGCTGTAAAAATCTTGTACAATTGCAGGAATGAGACCTTTTTCATCGAAATTAATCATTTACATACACCTCATTATGATATTATTTTGGATCAGCAATATTGACTTGTTTATAATGAAAAATGGATGCGACCAAGCCAGGCCAGGCATCGACTTTCTGTGCTCATTTTTCATCGAAATTGATTATTTAAATACACCTCATTATAATGTTATTTTGAAGCAAATATTTTTTTAAATCAGCGATATTGATTTGTTTATAATGAAAAATGGATGCAGCCAAGCCAGCATCGACTTTAGGAACTGAGTCGAAGAGGATTTTGAAATCCTCCATGTTGCCGGCACCACCGCTTGCGATGACGGGTACATTAACTTCTTGGCATAGAGCTTGCAGCATCTCTAAGTCGAACCCTTTTTTGACGCCGTCCATGTCGATACTGTTTAGAACAATTTCGCCGGCCCCTAGATTACTCGCTTCTTTAGCCCAGGCTACCATGTCTAGATCGGTAACATTTCTACCGCCTAGAGTGACGACTTTAAATTTATTATCAATCCTTTTTGCATCTATGGATAAGACGACGCATTGGCTGCCATATTTTTCTGCTGCTTCTTTGATTAAATATTTATTTTTGATGGCCCCAGAATTAACCGATACTTTGTCAGCACCACTTTTTAATACTCTGTCAAAATCCTGTAGAGTGTTTATACCACCGCCTACTGTTAACGGTATAAAAATTTCACTGGCTACTTTTTCTAGTATGCTAGTAAACAGTTTTCGACCTTCTAAACTGGCTGTGATATCGTAGAATACTAATTCATCAGCACCTTCTTGGTTGTAATATTTAGCCAACTCGACGGGGTCCGAAACGTCTTTGATACCTTCAAAATTCATGCCCTTAACAACTCGGCCGTTGCGAATATCTAAGCAGGGAATTATTCTTTTGGTTAGCATAATGCAATGGCCTCCTTTAGCGAGACTTTCCCTTCATATATTGCTTTTCCTATTATTACTCCACTTATTTCAATATCTTTTAATTCTAATATTTCCGCCATTTCGGTTACACCGCCACTAGCTATTATATCTAACTCTTTTTCTTTGGCTAGCAATCTATAGCTATTCATGTCGCAACCGCTTAACATACCATCTTTGGATATGTCAGTGTATATGATAGTTTTAACTCCTAGATTTTTTAATGTTTTGCAAAATTCTATGGAGTCTAGTTGACTATTTACTAACCAACCATTTGCTCTTACCTGACCATGTTTTGCGTCTACTCCGATGGCTATTTTAGCATCATATTTTTTAACCATATCTTCTACGAATTTTGGATTTTCTACTGCGATCGTACCTAATATTACTCTGTCGGCCCCCAATTCTAAATAATGATTTATGGTCGTCTCATTTCTGATTCCACCACCTATTTGCTTGAATAATTTTTTATGGCTCAGTATCTTTTTTATAGTCTCTTGATTTGATAAATATCCGCTTTTTGCTCCATCCAAATCTACTATATGCAAATCGGATGCTCCGTCATTAATAAAATTTTCCAAAATTTCTTCTGGATCCTCGGAATATATTTTTACATCGTCGTAGTTTCCTTCTCTTAATCTAACTATTTTATTGTTATTGATATCTATTGCAGGAAATATTATCATTATATATGATCTCCAATCTTTCAATTTATACGCCAGGTTTTTCGTTTTAGCATTAAACAAAAGCTTTTAGAATGTTTCAGACCAATTAGCATTCAACAAAAGTTCGTAGAATATTCTAGGCCAAAAAGCTCATAGAATATTTTAGGCCAATTAGGATTAAGCCAAAGCTCTAGAATACTTCAGGCCAATTAGGATTTAGTCAAAGCTCTAGAATACTTCAGGTCAATTAGGAGTTAGTCAAAGCTCGTAGAATATTTCAGGCAGATTAACATTCAGCAAAAGCGAATATTTTAGGTCAATTAGGATTCAGCAAAAGCTCATAGAATATTTTAGGTCAATTAGGATTCAGCAAAAGATCTTGGAATATTTCAGGCCAATTAGGATTCAGCAAAAGATCTTGGAATATTTCAAGCCAATTAGCATTTAGCAAAAGCTATTGGAATATTTTGGCCAATTAGCATTTAGCAAAAGCTATTGGAATATTTCAGGCAATTAACATTCAACAAAAGCTTTTAGAATTCGTAGACCACATTCACCGGATTTTTCAGGATGAAATTGAGTTCCGAATATCAGGCCATTTTGGACGGACGCTGTTATTTCGATATCGTAATCAACTACAGCGGTGATATATTGTTTGGGTGTCCGAGCATAATAAGAGTGAACAAAATAAACGTAGTCCTCATCTGTTGTGTACTTTAAAATGGGTGATGGATTCGTTTTTATAAGCTTATTCCAACCCATGTGTGGTACTTTCAATTCTTTATTGATTAAATGATCTTTTATGGATACGACTTCACCAGGAATTAATCCTAAACCTGTATGTTCACCATGCTCGAAGCTCGTATCAAATAATAATTGCATGCCCAAACATATCCCTAGGATTGGTTTTTTACCTACGTTATCAATAATGGCCTGATCCATCTTATGTTGCTTTAAAAGTTGAGCAGCGTCTTTGAATGCACCGACACCTGGCAATATTATGTGACTAGCCTTTGCGATTTCTTCTATATCATTTGTAATGGTAACTTCGACTCCAATTTTCTTCAAGGATGCATTTAGCGAAAATAAATTTCCAACTCCGTAATCTATAATAGCAACCAACAATTTCACCTCTTCATTTTTAATCTAGATAACGCTTTAGTGGACAGTATTTCGTCAGTCAACTCAGCCATTTTTATTTATATAGTGCTTTCCTGGATGGTATTTCTTCGTTCAACGTTGCAATTTTGCTATACATAATGTTTTAATGGACAATATTTCTTCATTCAACGTTGCACAATTTATCTATATAACGCCTTTACTGGACGGTATTTCTGTACTAAATTCTGCATCTATTTTTACGGCTTGCCTTATAGCTTTGGCCAAGGTTTTAAAAATAGCTTCTATAACATGGTGGGCATTCGTTCCTCTTTGTTGATCTACGTGGATGGTCATATTCGCACTTCTAGCTAAGGCGACTAAAAATTCTTTACATAATTCTGTATCAAAATGACCTACTTTATTTTGTGTTATATTTATGTTTTCTACTAGTAGGCTACGTCCACTAAAATCTAAATAGATTCCGACTAAAGCTTCATCCATTGGTAAGATACAATTCCCGTATCGATTGATGCCTTTTTTGTCCCCTAAAGCTTCTTCTAAAGCCCTACCGAGACAAATCGCTATATCTTCGACGCTGTGATGAAAATCCACATCGGTATCACCCAAACAGGATACTTTTAGATCGATTTTAGAATGGACAGAAAAAAGGGTTAACATGTGGTTTAAAAATCCGGAGTCTGTACAAATGTCATTCTGGCCGGATCCGTCTAAATTGATTAATAATTCTATGCTGGTTTCATTGGTTCTTCGTCGTATACTTGCTTTTCTCATGTTATTCAACTCCTAAATTTATTTATAAAGCGCTACTCCACCTTGTTGCTATTTCGTGGTTTTCCTCCTTAGAGAGAAGGACTAGAAGGAAGGAGTAGATCAGCCCCCAACTTCTTAGTCAATTGGTGCTAAACTTCCTTTTGGTTACTTCAGGTTAAGAATCACATTTTTTAGAATTTCCATATCCTGCTTAGAACTGACTGTAATTCTGACGAATTCGGGTAGGTAGTCAAAGTATCTAACAAGGATCTTTTGGCTCCTTAAATATTCGTAAAACTTTTGACCACTCATATTGTATGATTTAGTTAATATAAAATTGGCCTGTGAAGGTAGAGTAAAGAAATTTTGTTTATTTAAGAAAGCCACAAAATCTTTACGTGAATCAATTATATTTTGGACACAAGATTTAAAGTAAGAATCTGCCTTGATAGATTCTACGCCGATAGCTTGTGTCATCGAGTTAACGTTGTAGGGATTATAAGAATTTTTTACCAAGTTTAAATCCGCAATTAAATCTTTGCTCGCTACAGCATAACCGAGTCTGGCCCCGGCCAAGTTTCTAGATTTAGAGAAAGTTCCAACAACTATTATATTATCGTATTGATGGATTAATGCCCTGGCCGAGCCTAAATTAGAAAAGTCGCAGTAAGCTTCATCTATAATTACAACGTTGGATGGATTTTCAATTGCTATCCGCTCTATGTCTGCTAAGCTTAAAGCGATACCGGTGGGTGCATTCGGATTAGCAATGATAATAGTTTTCTTTTTATTGAAGTAGGTATGTGGTACAATTTCAAAATTATCATTTAAAGGGATACGATCGGCTGAAATATTGAATAAATCGGCAAAAACTTGATAAAATCCATAGGAAATTTCTGGGAATGCTACAGCATCTTGACAAAAGGCTAGATAGCAAAAAGCTAATATTTCGTCTGAACCGTTCCCGAAAATAACTTCAGAGGGAAGTAAATGATAGTAATCACAAAATGTTTCTATTAAAAGCCGAGCGGATGGATCGCAGTATAAGTTTAAGTAGCGAGCCGTTTCATTTACTATAGCTAAGACTTCAGGTGGAGGCGGATAAGGGCTTTCATTAGTATTTAGTTTAATGTACTCACCTTTTTTGGGTTGTTCACCCGGAGTATAAGCCACGAGATTTGACAAATTATTATTTAAAAATTTACTCATAGTTTTTATATTTACCTTTCTTGAATTTAGAGGGTTGTCGTATCTAAAGCTAAGTGCGAGTGAAAAAAATTACGGAGGAGGGATGTGGGCGAGTAAGCATGCATGCAAGTTTTTGTTACCTCAAAGATAAATAAATTTTCATCTCTCTTCTAAAACTTTTGTAATTGATTCACCCTAACTCACATCAGTAACTACAACTAGAAGTCACGCTTTCTCCCTTCGTCAGCTTACGCTGACACCTCCCTCCCGGAGGGAGGCAAAGTGCGCCTCTTAGTCTTCCAATTCCCTCCGTCACTTCGTGTTACTCCATCTCGGATGGGGCTTAGCTAAATCTACATTCTACACTTCGGGCATGGGCCTGTAATTGTTCTAACCGAGCAAACTGTATTATATCATTGGCATCCGATTTTAAGGATGATTCATTGTACCGAACAAAGGTTGATTTCTTCACAAAGCTTTCTACAGACAATGCAGATGAAAACTTAGCGGTTTGATTTGTTGGCAAAGTGTGGTTTACGCCGGCCAAATAGTCGCCTACAGCTTCAGGAGTAAAGGAGCCTAAAAATATGCTACCCGCATTCTTAATTTTGGATAAATAATCGATAGCATTATCTAGCATAATTTCCAAATGTTCTGGCGCTAGGCCATTGGATAACTCGAAGCATTCATCAAGAGAATCGGCGACAATTATCATGGATTGATTTTCGATAGAGGCTCTAGCAATTTCTTGTTTTGGTAATGACTCCAACTGAATATCTATTTCCGTAGCAACGTTTTGGGCTAAATCCTGAGAAGTCGTTAACAAAATAGCTCGGGCTAAGCTGTCATGTTCAGCTTGGGATAGCATGTCAGCAGCGATAAATTTAGGGTTTTGATTTTGATCAGCGATAATAAGTAATTCGGAAGGGCCAGCAATCATGTCGATACCGACTTTACCAAAAACGATCCGTTTAGCTGCTGCTACAAAAGCGTTACCAGGTCCAGTAATTTTGTATACGGGCTTCACGGTTTCAGTTCCGTAAGCCAAGGCAGCTATTGCGCCGGCACCACCGATTTTGAAAACTTTATCTACGCCGAGCATATAGGATATAGCCAAAATTTCATTACATATGGAGCCGTCGGATGTGGGTGGAGTAGTCAGACAAATATATTCGCAACCTGCTATTTTGGCCGGTATCACATTCATAAGAACGGTTGAAGGATACAAGGCTCGGCCACCGGGTACGTAAATGCCGATGCGTTCTATAGGAGTTGTACGCTGGCCCAGTAAGATTCCATCTTTTTCTACAATGAAATTATTGCTTAGCTGATGTTTGTGAAAATCCTCTATATTGTTTTTAGCTTTTTCGATTACTTTCAAAAATTCTTTGTCCGTTTGTTGATATGCTACTTTCATTTCATCTTCGGATACTTCAAGGCTTTTTAATTCTACATGATCGTAAATTTTGGCCATTTCAAATAATGCTTTATCACCATTTTCTTTTACATCGCAGACTATATCAAAAGCTTTTTGTTGAATTTCTAACGGTATTTCCGATTCTTGTTCTAGTATTTTGGCGTGCTTATCCAATATTTTAATCATATGATATTTTTCCTTTTACATATTTTTTAAAGTGCTTAATTGATTGATTAAGGCATCTATTTTATCCTTATTAAAACTATATCTACTTTTTGAAGCAATAAGGCGAGCACTGATAGGTAATATTATATCGTCTACCTTTAAATTATTTTCTCGCAAGGTGCTACCGGTTTCTACTATGTCTACAATAACATGGCTTAGACCGATTAAAGGCGCCAATTCTATCGAGCCATTGAGCTTTATAATATCAATCTCACGTTGGCCATAATACGCATGTGCTATCTTTGGATATTTGGTTGCTATTTTTAATATATTGCCTTCGCGTGTATCCGTAAATCCGTTAGGAGAACAAACGCACATGTTGCATTTACCGATTTCTAAATCCATGAGTTCATATATGTCCGCTTCACTTTCTACTAACGTGTCTTTGCCGGCTATACCTATGTCCACTGCGCCACGTTCTACATAGACAGCTACGTCGGATGGTTTTATTAAATAAAAACGTATATCGTTTTCTGCATCTTCAAAAAATAGTTTTCTGGTGTTGCTTTCTATCTCTTTTGCATTTATGCCAATGTCTTTAAACATCTTATAGACCTTTTCACCTAATCTACCTTTGGGTAATGCTACTTCTATCATATTTTTTCGCCCCCTTTATTTATTTTGCATGTATGCCAATATTTTTAAACATCTTATAGGTCGTTTTTCCTAATCTAACTTTGGGTAATGATACTTTTATCATATTTTTTCGCCCCATCTATTTCTGTTAGATATACAGCAAAGCCGATGGCTTCTTTATCTTTTTCACCCATCTCTTTTAATAAATTATCATATCTTCCGCCAGATAATACTTTGCTTGCTATGCCTTGGATATATCCGGTAAAGGTTAGTCCGTTGTAGTATTGGGTACCGGTGACATTCGAAAAATCAAACATTATTTTGTCCATGTTAGTTACTTCTGCTAAGTCATCTATTATTTGTTTTAACCTTGCTATTCGGTTTAAGCAGGGGGTAAAGTCGCTATCGCCTTCCATCTGTGCTATAGCAGAATGACAATTCGCTGGCAATGCTATAAGCTTCTGAAATACATTCGGATATTCTGCTAGTTCGTGCATATTTCTTTGCTTTAATCGTTTTATGATTTCTTTTCTATCTTTTGGACTTATTTCATATTGTGAGAATAGTTCATTTACTATGGACATATCGGATATTAGGAATTTAAATTCACCTATTTTTTCTAAGCTTTTTATAGCTAAATGTAAGACTTCGATAGTTTCATTAATATTTACGGAACCTATATATTCTAATCCGACTTGCTGAATTTCTTTAAAGTCACTTTCTCCGGCCGGAACTTTAAATACCGGTTCATTATAATATATTTTCGTTTTATCATAGCTTTTGTGGTTCTTTACTATACTCATGGTTACATCCGGCTTTAATGCTAAGAGCTTACCCGAGCTAGCTTGGATAGTTATAACCCTACTGTCTTCTAGAAAGTTCTCATTCTCCATGTAAAAAGAATACGGCTCAAATCTATTCATTTTATATTTTCTATATCCGAAGTCGTAATACATAGCTTCTAAATGTAGAGCTATTTTTGTTGCTGTATCCAAAAAGTCAATATTCATATGCTACTCCTTAATAATTGGTTATTTTGGGCTATCCGTAATTTGCTAATGTGCTTATTATATTCTTTTGGATATAAATTATTTTACTTTAACATGCTAAAGTGTTAAATTGTATTGATATGAAAAAAGGTATAAACCTATATTGGGCCTACACCTTCTCTTTTACATATTGTTGTTACATATTGGTATTTATTTGTTTGTTATATTTGCTACATATCTATAGACTCTCGATATTAGTAAAAATCTATCTTTGATATAAGCTTTTTAATATTAAAGTGCGTTTAGTTTAAATATTTTTTAATCTTGAGTGTACGGCAATAAAGCTATATGTCTAGCACGCTTAATCGCTGCTGTTAGTTTACGCTGGGCCTTTGCGGAGTTACCTGTAATTCTTCTAGGTAAAATTTTTCCACGTTCAGAAATAAATTTTTTCAACGTATTAACATCTTTATAATTTATTTTCTTGATATTATCTCCAGCAAACTGGTTAACTTTACGTCTTCTTCGTCCACGCCTTTTTTGCATTGACATTAAATAGTCCTCCTTCATTAAGTTTATAATAAATGAGTAAGCGTTTTGCCTTATAATAAAACTTTATGTCTCAACGTTATTACGTGTTTTAAAATGGCAAATCCTCATCTTCTGTTATAGGAGCTATTGGAGTAAATCCACCCATGTCTTTTGGTGTATCGATAGGAGGGACAACATCGTGTAAAACGTCTGGCATTGAGTCAAATGGTTTTTCTGTTAGAGTATTACTAGGATCGGGATTCATCGGATTTTGAGATGGGGGTGGGTTATTAGCATAATTATTCGGAGAGCCGTAACCTGGATTAGCATAATTATTTTGGTTAGCGTAGCCTGGATTAGGATAATTATTTTGATGGCCATAATTGCCTGGTTGGCCATAATTGCCTTGATTAGAATAATTATAGTTATCGCTATTAGATCCTCTAGACATAAATGATTCTCTGCTTTCTGCAAAGTCTTGTTCATCAACTACTATATCAAAACTATTATGTTTAACCTTATTTTCGTCTTCCCAAATTCTAGTTTGGATACGTCCGGATATACATACCATAAGTCCTTTTTTGAAATATTTGTCTGCAAATTCAGCTGCTTTTCCAAATGCAGTAATATTAAAAAAATCCACGTCCGGTTCACCTGGCCTAGCAAAAGGTCTTCTAACAGCCAAACCATATCTTGTAAAAGCCAATGATGTGTTTGTTTGTGAATAACGTAGTTCAGGGTCTCTGCTTAACCTACCCAGCAGTACAACTTTATTCATTTTTATTTCCTCCTTACAATAAAACAATAAACATGTTTTAAATCCTATAAATTAAATTTTTATAAATTTTTCTTCTAGTAGAAGTTTTTACTTTTCTTCTAGAGAGATAATTAGATATCGAAGAATAGATTCAGTAATTCTTAATCTACTTTCAATTTCTGCTGGTACACTTGGTTCGGCATTAAATTCGATAAAGTAATAGAAGCCTTCTTTTTTCTTTTCAATTTCATAAGCAAGCTTACGCTTACCCCAATCATCGACTTTAGTAATTTCACCGCCGAAACGAGTAACCAGCTCTTTGATTTTTTCAAGTTGAGTCTGCTTATCTTCTTCACCTAATGAAGTAACTAAAACAAGTGCTAATTCGTATTTGTTAGTCATGAGTAACCTCCTTCTGGACTAGTGGCCCTACCCGAAAAAAGATAGAGCAAGGATTTTTCCAAGTCAATATACTATCACAAGAGATTGCAAATTTCAATGCTATTCGACTAAATTTTTAAATTTTTTTATTATACTCGCCAAATAACAAGTAAGCAAAATCTTGGAATCCTCTTACATATAAAGCGTTGACATAAAATATAGTTTTTATACAGAAAATGAAAAATTTTCTAAATTTTTTTATATTTATGGCGAGTTAGTACTTGCCAATTGAGATTTAGATATGTTAATATATAAGTACTAAATATAAAAATACGATATGTTCATGTAAGTAACAAATATAAAAATACGATATGTTCATGTAAGTAATAAATACAAAAATACGATATGTTCATGTAAGCAATAAATATAAAAATAAAGAAAGAAGGAGAGTTTGTAAATGAGTGGGGAAACACATTTAAAAATAGGAGTATGCTTAGGGGCTATAACTCTAAATCCGGTAATATTATTATGGAGTATGACCGGAAGTTTATTGCCAGATATAGACCATCCATCAACATCAATAAACAAAGTGTTTCCAGTTGCAAAAACATTTAATCTGAAGCACAGGGGATATACGCACACCTTATTGGTGGCCATAATAATAAGTTTAATAGTAGGATGTATATTCGGCGAATATGCATCTATTGGAATGTTTATGGGCTATATGAGCCATATAATATCGGACTGCTTAACCAAAAATGGTGTAGCTGTATTTTCGCCGTTGATTAAAGGAAAAATCCATTTGGGGTATATGACGAGTAATAATGCAAACGTCGAAACTGTAATAGTGATGATGATAGCCCTCGCTTCGACTGCTTATTTCGGGTACACACATGGATGGATTACGCCCGCCCTTTGGTCTGCTGGAGCTTTGGTGGCGTGTTTATTAGCAGCTACAGATATTAAGAAATATTACTTAATCAGTGTTTTTATATTAGGATTTATAATTTATTACTATTACTGAGTGGACACAAGGGGCCTGTTGCTTTATAGACTCCAATGAAGTAGGAATAATATCTAAGTTGTTGACCAATAGAGCTGTCACAAAATTGCGGGGAAGCGGCCCTGGGGCTATCGCATTAACTTCAAAAACGAAGGATCATCTTCTGTTTCCGTCATCTAATAATAACTCTCGGCGACACTTTCCATAGAAAACAAAATTGCGGGGAAGCGGTGCCTCCCTCCGGGAGGGAGGTGTCAGCGTAAGCTGACGGAGGGAGAAAGCGTGCATAAAAGTTTTTGTTATTAATCTTAGCATACAAAGTACGGAGCTAGAGCACCATAAAAACCCCTCAGTATTTTAATTAACTTTTAGGTCGTTAGTGCGACAGCTCCTTAGATAAACATTAATTTGACGATAATTGCTTAAACTTTTTCATCCTTTTTTTAAGTGCAGTATTTTTCTTATTATTATCGTTATCTTTTAATAGTCTGGCCACATAAACGACGGGTGTATCCAACAAACTGGTTGCCACGTATATTATAAAAGAAGAAAAGAAGATAGTTAGCATTGTGTCAAAATTATAAAGCCCTACAAAAGCAAAGAATGTAAATAAAGCTGTATTTATTAATTGGGATGTAATGGTCGACAAATTATTTCTCAGCCATAAACCTTTTCTCTTATCCTTAAACATTTGTTCTGTTTTCTTCCAAATGGCATGATATAGCCAAACATCAAACATCTGAACGAGAGAATAGACAAGCATACCAACAAACATTAGCCTTGGCGTATTTGAAAACAATTCTTTTATAAATGGCATGGACCAATCTTGCATTGTAGGTATGTAAAGCATCCAGGATTGAGAAATCAATATAAAACTTATACTCGTTGTTATACCTATTTTTACCGCTTTATTAGCACTTTCTTTACCTTCCAGTTCAGATAAAATATCCGTCACCAAAAAAGTAGAAGCAAACATGATGTTTCCCAAAGTTTGTTCAAGACCAAAAGCTTCAATTAAAATCATTACTTCTATATTCGCACATATGGTTGCAATTACCGTCCACATATATAATCCGGATTTGCCAAGCAATCTATAAAACAAAAGAAGGCTAGAATAGGTAATTATTAAAGTCAGTGTTAAAATTATTTCATTTTGATATTGCATTAGTTGTTACGCCTCCCACTCCAAAAGCGGTGTTCTCCATTAAAATATCTACTCGATCATTATCTATATAGATTGGTAATACATATTTTTCAAACTGTTCGATAACCTTTGGATCCGGTTTAATCGGCATACCATTATCCTGCATGATGTTGACGCAAACTCGTTCGAAATATTTCAGGCCGATTTCAATATCTTGTATCATGCTTGTATGAGTTTGGCCGGGGATGCCTTGTAGTAAACAACATTCGTTAAAGTACTGTGCTATTTTTTCTGGCGAAGCTTCATCTATACCTTTAACTAGATAAGATTCACGGAATAGATAATCAAATGTTTCTACACCAATTTTTACTTTCACATCTACTGGCTTCTCTAAGGATGAAAAATAATCTTTTATTTTTAACACACCTTCTATATTATGCCAGTGCGATTCAAAATGTAGCTCTTTTATATTTTTATCTACGCATAATTTTTCTATTAAATCCATGGTTGGCGTTGGTAACTCTACAAAACTACCTGAATTTATTATTTCTAACTTTTTATGTATACCGGTAACTTTTTCTAACTCTACCTTGTTTAGTAAATGATTGGCTATTTGATCTGTGCAATAATCTAAATGATAATCACAGAATCTGCATTTGCGCCAGCCACAGCCTTTACCTCTTAATAAGACTATTTCTCGTTTATTTTTTTCGTTTATTACAGAGTAACGTTGCATAATCGGATTTTCTAGTTGCATATTCGCCTCCAAAGTGTGTTATATAACCAAAATTATATTTATTCCTTGAATATAGCATAAAAGTGATTTTTTGTCTAGCTATTTTCAATTGTTCGATAGTATAAATTTATTTAAAAATTTCTGAATTTTTTTAAATTTTAATTGAAACTCCTTGAACTATGCATTTTGCTTTGTTAGAATAGCATTTATTAATATCTTAATTATCAGGAGGAAGTTCGACTATGACCAGAAGAGAAATTGTAATCAATGCATTAAATCACATCGAAACAGAAGTTATTCCGTATCATTTAGACTTCACTGAGCAAGCCTTAGACCAGTTGATCGAGTATACGAATGATTCGTATATTGAAGATAAACTTGGCGGTTACTTATACTATAAACAATATTGGGGCTGGCCAACAGAAATTCCTGAGAAGCCGGGGTATTTTAAGGATGAATTTGGTGTAGAATGGAACCGCAACGGTGCCGACAAAGATATTGGATTACCCGATATTTATCAGATACAAGATTTAGGTGATCATAATTACATTTTTCCTAAATGCGATGAAGCTCGTCTACGGCGAGAATGTGAAGAAATGACCAAAGATAAAGTTGCAGATGATAGATTTATTATGTATGGATTTGGCTTTTTAATGTTCGAAAGAGCATGGTCCATAGCAGGAATGGAAGAAGTATTATGTGGTATGGTTGCATATCCGGAAGAAACTTTAGACTTCTTTAATAAAATTGGAGATTACTATGCCCATTTAGTGGATATAGCATTAGAATATGATTTTGACGGAATATATTTTGGCGATGACTGGGGCCAACAAAAAGGATTAATCATGGGCCTTAAACATTGGCGAACATATATCAAGCCTCAAATGGCAAAGCTGTATAAAAGAGTAAAAGACAAAGGATTATTTGTATTACAGCATTCATGCGGAGATTGTCATGAATTATTTGAAGATTTAATTGAAATTGGCCTAGATTGTTATCAAACTTTCCAACCAGAAGTATATAATATAAAAGAAACGAAAGAGAAATACGGTGATAAACTAGCATTTTGGGGCGGTATTTCCACTCAACAAGTTCTCCCATATGTAACGCCGGATGAAGTAAAAGAAGAGGTAGACGAAATCGCTGAGGTATTAATGCCGGGCGGTGGATTTATAGCAGCGCCGACGCATGCATTAGCCTTTGATGTGCCACCAGAAAATATTTTAGCGATGGTAGATGCATTTAAGCATCTGAAAAGATCATAATAGTTATTATAATATTAAAAGTGTACTTAGATTAGAATGGCTAGGTATACTTTGTTTTTGTTTATAAATTTTTATATTGAACGGAGAAGAAACATGATAAAATTGATAGCAACAGATATCGATGGAACTTTGCTCGGCCTAGTAGCTAAGTGCTGTTAGAAAATATTTTAGCGATGATAGATGCATTTAAATATCTGAAAAGATCATAATAGTTATTATAATATTAAAAGTGTACTTAGATTAGAATGGCTAGGTATACTTTTTTATGTTTATAAATTTTTATATTGAACGGAGAAGAAACATGATAAAATTGATAGCAACAGATATTGATGGAACTTTGCTCGGCCTAAATAAATTAATGCCCCAAAATGCTAACAACATCATTCGGAAAATGATAGCTAAGGATATATTATTTGTTCCAGCCAGTGGTCGATCGTATAGTTCTATGGAAAATTTATTTTCATCCTTTATAAAAGATATAGCTATAATCGCAGAAAACGGTGCTATACTAGATTACAAAGGTGAGGAATTTTTTAGCAAGATAATTTCTAAAAAGCTAATAATAAATATAGTTCAATTTTTAGAAACAGAAAACACATTTCCAATCATAAATTCAAGGAACATATCATATTTACTACCAAGAGTTTTAACAATTAAAGACCAAATTCTTAACTATTGTACAAGTCTGCACGAGATCAAAACATTTGACGATATAAAAACTGATATCGTATCGATTTCGATTTGGGTGGCCGACGGCCAAGTGCAAGAAGTATGTAATCTATTGACAAAAACATGGACTGACGATATAATATTTGTTATCACCGGTACGCATTGGATAGATGCTATACCATCCGGTGTAAATAAAGGAGAAGTTCTAAAGTTATTGATGAATAAACTCAATATAACAAAAGAAGAAGTCGTAGCTTTTGGCGACTACGATAATGATATTGAGATGTTAGAATTAGCTCGATTAAGCTACGCCATGGACCATGCTAGCGATGAAGTAAAATCTCATGCCAAAAGTATATGTAAACCATCAGAAATTTTAGATATAATTGAAGAAATAATTTCGCAATAATATTGTTAGCAATTTGTAAGTTTGCTATTACCTTAATGTTGGTAGTATATCATGAATTTTAGTGATTTGCCAAGAGTTTCGTCCTAATTGTAATATAATCGTATTAAATATAGCAAAAAAGCGAGTATGTATCAGGTTTTATTTAGAAATTAGAATTTCAAAAGAGAGTACGCATCACATTTCATTTAGAAATTAGAATTTCAAAAGAGAGTACGCATCACATTTCATTTAGAAATTAGCATTTCAAAAGCGAGTATGTATTACATTTCATTTAGAAATTAGAATTTCAAAAGCGAGTATGTATCAGGTTTCATTGAGAAATTAGAATTTCAAAAGAGAGTACGCAT